>CAZOUC010000153.1:0-6224 GCA_964582825.1 uncultured Enterobacteriaceae bacterium
GGATCCGGTCCCGGCCCGGTACTCGCGTACGAGGTCAGCGATGGCCCGCTCGAGCAGGGCCAGGCCTGCGCCGGTGCGATCGACGGCGTCGGCGGCCACGGTGTCGAGGTGAAAGCTGGTGCCGGGCTCGACGAAATTCAGGCGGATGCCGTCGGGGCGGAAGTCCGGCGCCCGCAGCGAGGCCCGGTGCGGATCGACGCTGGCGACGATCACGCCGGTGCGGCCGATCGCCATCAGGCGGCGTTCGCCGCCGGCGACGACCATGCCCGATTCCTCGCACAGGCCGAAGCCGAAACGCGCGTTCTCGGCGACACAGGCGACCAGCAGGCGGCCGAGCCGGCGCCGGCTGAGGAAATTCTGGTCGATCAGGCCGAAGGCCGACAGGCCGAGCCCGGCCTCGACGACGATTCCGGGAAAGCCGGCGTCCTCCGAGGCGCCGAATCGCAGCGCGGCGGCCGAGTCGCCCTCGACGATCATGCGATGGCCGCTGGCCGCCGCAGCCGCGGCGACCATGATCAGGGGCACGCCGCGCTCGTAGGCGCTGACGATCGCGTGCAGCACCGGCGTCGCCTCGGCGCAGTGCAGCAGGGTTTCGGTGATGCGGCGCTGATCGCCGCCGGTGAACAGCAGGCTGCCCATACCGCCGATGCGCTTGAGCAGGTCCCGATCCCGGCTCGCGCGCTCGATGTTGTGCAGGCCGACCGGCACCGCCTCGGCCCGCAGCCCGCGACCGCGCAGCCAGTTCAGGTACTCCTCGTTCTTGCGGCGCGGCTCTGCCGATGCCACGGTCAGGACGCCGACCGGCTCGACGAGTTCCGCGAGCAGGCCGTCGAGGCTCGAGGAATCCCAGTCGAGCGGCGAGTTGCCGAGCAGCACGAGACGCGCGCCGGGCACCGGGTCCGGCGGCAGCACGATCGCCGACGACGGCGGCGCGGCGCCCTCGGGCAGGGTCGTGCTGCGCACGCGCAGTTCGAAGTTCAGCGCCGAGTAGCGGATTTCGCCGTCGCGAACGGCCTTCAGGGCACGCGAGCGCCGCGGCCGGCGCTCGACCTCGACGCAGACCTGGCGCCGGCTCTCCGCGTCGAAGGCCAGCGCGCTGTCGTGTCGGTAGTGGGACGGGTCAGCCTCCACCAGGCGCAGCACCAGGTCGTGCAGCGCGTAACTGGCGAACGCGTTGCGGCGAACCGGTGCCGGCCGCCGGAAGGACGCGCCGCTGACCCGCACGCGTTGCTTGTCCGGGGCCGGACGCGCCTTGCCAGCGCGCAGGTCGAAGCCGTCGCCGTCGTCGAGATAGGATATGCGCACGTCGCGCAGGTCGTAGCCGTCGACGTTCTCGCGCGCCTTGCGCAGGTCCAGCACCAGCACGCCGGTCTCGCCGCAGACGCGCGCTTGGCTGCCGTCCACCAGCATGGCGCTGTTCTCATCGATACCGAACGCGAATCCGGAACCGGCGCTGCGGGCCGCCATCAGCAGACGGCCGATCCGACCCCGGTGCAGGAAGTGCTGGTCGACCAGGCCCCAGGGGAAAAAGCCGAGGCCGTCGCCGAGACGGAAGCCTTCGTCGTCGTCGTCCGCCGCGAAGCCGCGCGCGACGGCTTCGAGGGAGGTGCCGCTGAGGATCATCGGGCCGGACATGATCGCGGCCCCGGCCGATGTACCCGCGACGAGCCCGCCGGCGGCGTGGCTGCGCCGAATCTGCCGCAGCACCGGCGTTTCCTCGCCGTGCTGGATCAGCGAGCCGACGATGCGCGACTGGTCCCCGCCGCTGAAGAACACGCTGCCGGCGGCAGCGACGCGTGCGACCAGCGCCTCGTCGTAGGCCGCCCGCTCCCGGTTGTCCCAGTAGAGCGGCAGCAATTCAGCGTCGCAGCCGTAGGCGCGAAAATCGTCGACCAGTTCTGAACCGACTTCGTCGGGCACCTGCGAAGCCATCGCCAGGACGACGATACGCCCGCCGCTGAGGGCGCGCAGGGACTCGAACAACGCCGCGTTGTCACTCTCGAGCCGGCCGCCGATCATCGCCAGCGGCCCGTTGCGTGCACGGCGCACTCGGGTCAACCCACCCTCCATGATGGAATCCTGATCGCCATGCCGCATTATTGCCTCTGGCGGCGCCTGTGACCAGTGGCTCCAGGAATTGACGACGCGCAAGGCTTTCGCAGATTGGGCCCGAAACCCGTCGTCCGGCGCCGCGGCCTGCTGCCCGGCGGTGCCGGGCAGGCGTACACTCAAAATGTATGAACACGTCGGGTCAGAACATTCGCGTTTTGCCGGCGGAACGTCTCGACGCCCTGCTGGCCCTGCTGCGCGAAGCCGGTTATCGCTGCATCGGACCGGTACTGCGCGACGGTGCCATCGTCTACGACACCCTCGACGACGCCGCCAGCCTGCCGCGCGGCTGGACCGACGAGCAGAGCCCTGGCCACTACCGGCTGCAGCGCCGCGATGACGAGGCCCTGTTCGGTTACAACGTCGGCCCCCATTCATGGAAGCGCTTGCTGTTTCCGCCGGACCAGTTGCTGTGGCGGCTGCGCGCCACCGACGAGGGCTTCGAACGCGTCGATGCCGGGGCCGAGCCCCCGCGCCTGGCCCTGATCGGCGTACGCGCCTGCGAGCTGGCCGCGATCCGGGTGCAGGATCGGGTGTTCCTCGGCGGCGACGTGGTCGAGACCGACTACCTGGCACGACGCGAGAACTGCCTGATCGTCGCGGTCAGCTGCACCGAGTCCGCGGAAACCTGCTTCTGCGCCTCGCTCGGCACCGGACCGCAGCAGCACAACGGCTTCGACATCGAGATGACCGAGGTGCTCGAACCCGAGCACATCCTCGTCATGCGGGGCGGCAGCGACCGCGGCGTACAGATTCTCGAAAAGCTGCCGACCCGCATCGCCGAGGACTGGCAGCTCACGCTGGCCGAATCGCGCGTGCGCGAGGCCGCCGAGTCCCAGGTCCGCCGCCTCGACCCGCAAGGCCTGCCGGACCTGCTCAAGACCCATATCGACGGGCCACACTGGGTCAAGGTCGCCGAGCGCTGCCTGAGCTGTGGCAACTGCACCCTGGTGTGCCCGACCTGCTTCTGCAACAACATCGAGGACCAGACCGACCTCGGAGGTGAGCACGCGGAGCGCTGGCGTCGCTGGGATTCCTGTTTCAACCCCGGCTTCAGCCTGGTGGCCGGCGGCGAGCTGCGCGGCTCGATCGCCTCGCGCTACCGCCAGTGGATGACCCACAAGCTGGCGCACTGGCAGGACCAGTTCGGCACCCTCGGCTGCGTCGGCTGCGGCCGCTGCCTGACCTGGTGCCCGGTCGGCATCGACATCACCGCGGAGGTGGCAAAACTGCGTGAAGGAGAGCCGGCATGAAAGGGCTCGAACAGATCATCGCCGAACACCCGTTCTTCTACGACATGCCAGCCGAGTTTCGCAGCATGGTTGCCGACTGCGGCAAGATGGAGGTCTACCAGGCCGGGCAGTTCCTGTTCAAGATCGGCCAGCACGCGGACTATTTCTTCCTGCTGCGCAGCGGCAAGGTGGCGCTGGAACTCAACGTACCGGGCGGCGAGCTGTTCCGCTTCCAGACCTCGGGCGAGGGCGACATCGTCGGCTGGTCCTGGCTGTTCGAACCCTACACCTACCAGTTCGACGCGCGTGCCATCGAGACCACGCGGGTCGTGTGCTTCAACGGCATGTGCCTGCGCGCCAAGTGCGACGAGAACCCGACGCTTGGTCTCAACGTGATGCGCCGCTTTGCCCGGGTGCTGATCTCCCGTCTCGCCGAATCACGGATGCAACTGATCGATGTATACGGCAAGCACAAGGGCTGAATCGCCCTTCAACGGCCCGCTGCTGCCCGAACCCTGGGTGGTCCGGGAGACGATCCGCGAGAACCGCAACATCGTCACCCTGGTGCTGGGCCCCGGCGAAGGCGTCACGCCGCGGCCGTACCTTCCCGGCCAGTTCAACATGCTGTACCGCTTCGGCATCGGCGACTCGGCGATCTCGATCAGCGGCGACACCGCGCGAGAAGAGGTGCTGGTGCACACGATTCGCAACGTCGGATCGGTAACGCGTGCTCTGTGCCGCAGCGCCGTCGGTGACACCGTCGGCGTTCGCGGTCCGTTCGGCAGCGACTGGCCGATCGGCGGCCAGCGCGGCCGCGACCTGGTGATCGTCGCCGGCGGCATCGGTATGGCGCCGCTGCGGCCGGTGCTCTATTACATCGTGCGACACCGCGGCGATTTCGGCCGGGTGACCCTGCTGTACGGCGCGCGTGAACCCGGCGACCACCTGTACACCGCGGAAATGCAGCGCTGGCGCGATCACGACATCCACGTCGAACTGACCGTCGATACGGCGGACCACGGCTGGAACGGCAACATCGGCGTGGTCACCAGCATCATCCGCCTGGCCAGCTTCCGGCCCGGAATCACCACGGTGTTCATCTGCGGCCCGGAAGTGATGATGCGCTTCGTCGCGCTCGAGTTTCAGACCCTGGGCGTGGCTCCGGAGCGGATCCTGGTGTCGATGGAACGCAACATGAAGTGTGCCGTCGGCTTCTGCGGCCACTGCCAGCTCGGCCCGGAGTTCGTCTGCACCGACGGTGCGGTGTTCCCCTGGCCGCGCGTCGCCCACCTGACCACGATACGGGAGCTGTGATGCGCAAACCCAAACTCGCCGTCTGGAAATTCGCTTCCTGCGACGGCTGCCAGCTCAGCCTGCTCGACTGCGAGGACGAACTGCTCACGGTTGCCGGCGCGGTCGACATCGCGATGTTCCCCGAAGCCAGCAGCGCGATGGTAGGCGGCCCGTACGACGTATCCCTGGTTGAAGGGTCGATCACGACCCCGCACGACGAGCGCCGCATCCAGGACATCCGCGACCAGTCGACGGTGCTGATCACCATCGGCGCCTGCGCCACCTCCGGCGGCATCCAGGCCTTGCGCAACTTCGCGGATCTGGACGACTACATCAGCGCCGTCTACGCGCATCCGGAATACATCCGCGCGCTGGCGACGTCGACGCCGATCGCTGACCACGTCAATGTCGATTTCGAACTGCGCGGCTGCCCGGTCAACAAGTACCAGCTGCTCGAGGTCCTGAACGCCTATCTGCACGGCCGCCGCCCGCACGTCCCGCGCCACAGCACCTGCAACGAGTGCAAGCGGCGCGGCACGGTGTGCGTCGCCGTCGCGCGGGGCGACATGTGCCTCGGGCCGGTGACGCAGGCGGGCTGCGGCGCGCTTTGCCCCAGCTACCATCGCGGCTGCTACGGCTGCTTCGGCCCCAAGGAACTGCCGAATGTCGAGTCCCTGACGCGCTGGGGGCGTGAGCAGCTCGGCGCCGACGAAGCGGACCTGCGCCACCTGTACCACAACTTCAATGCCTGGCTCAGCCCCTTCCGTGAAGAGGGTGAGCGCCATGGTTGAGCAGCGCACGATAAAGGTCGATTACCTGGCGCGGGTCGAAGGCGAAGGCGCGCTCGACATCGTCATCGACGGCGGCGAGGTCAGCGACGTTCGCCTGCGCATCTTCGAGCCACCGCGCTTTTTCGAGGGCTTCCTGCGCGGACGCGACTTCCGCGAGGCGCCGGACATCACCGCGCGCATCTGCGGTATCTGCCCGGTCGCCTACCAGATGAGCGCGGTGCACGCGCTCGAGAGCCTGTGCAGCGTCGAGGTCGGCGGCATCCTGCGCGAGCTGCGCCGGCTGCTGTACTGCGGCGAGTGGATCGAGAGCCACGCCCTGCACATCTACATGCTGCACGCGCCGGACTTTCTCGGCCGCCACAACGTCATCGAGCTGGCCAAGGAGCACCCGGAGATCGTGCAGCGCGGCCTGCGGCTGAAGAAGGCCGGCAACGACATCGTGCGCCTGCTCGGCGGCCGCGAGATCCACCCGATCAACGTCTGCGTCGGCGGCTTCTACCGTACGCCCTCGGCGGCGGAGTTCGCGCCACTGATCGAGCAGCTCGAGGTGGCCCGCGACGACGCCCTGGCCACCGTGGAATGGGTCGCCGGCTTCGAGTTTCCGGACTTCGACCAGGACTACGAGTTCGTCGCCCTGCGGCACCCCGACGAATACCCGTTCAACGAGGGTCACATCGCCAGCAACCGGGGGCTCGACATCACGGCCGACGCGTTCCACGAGCACTTTCGCGAAGAGCACGTCGCACACTCGACCTCGCTGCACTGTGCGCTCATAGAACGCGGCCACTACAAGGTCGGC
>CAZOUC010000154.1:0-602 GCA_964582825.1 uncultured Enterobacteriaceae bacterium
GAGAACAGGAAGAGGGCCGGCAGCGGGCCGACGTGTCGGTCTTTCCACTGGGCATACCGCTGATCGCCGGGCCCGGCGCCCTGACCTCCATCGTGCTGCTGATGGGCCGCGCCGAGGGCGATCTCGGCAAGCAGGCGGTGGTGCTGCTGGTGGCTGCCGTGGTACTCGCGATCACGCTGCTGTGTCTGCTGGCGACCGCACAACTGATGCGACTGCTCGGCCAGACCGGAATCAACGTGGTGACGCGGGTATTCGGCATCATCACCGCGGCACTGGCGGTGCAGTTCATTCTCGACGGCCTTGGCGCGGTGTGGCCGGCGGGTTAGGGTCTGACGTGGCCGGTCCGGACGGCGGGTGCGTCCTGCCGGATTCTTCCGATTGAGAGGCGCCGCAGTGCAGGGAGTCGACATGAACAGGCTGAGCACCTTTCTGGCCCTGTGCCTGCTGGCCGGTACGACGGGGCTCTCCCAGGCCCGGGACAGCGATGCCCCGGCCGACTGGGACCCGGTCGCGGTCGTCGCGGCCATCGACGGCACGCTGCGCGCCGCGCTCTACGACCCGGCCGTCTACCGTCACCCGAGAACGCAACTGATGCTGCTGGA
>CAZOUC010000154.1:612-2940 GCA_964582825.1 uncultured Enterobacteriaceae bacterium
CCGCGGACGGCGCAAGCGGCGACACGCTGCGGTCGATCGTCGACAGGCACCGCGATCGGCTGCCCTTTTCGCACTTCTCACTGCGCCCGCCCACGTCGGCGCCGGCCGACGGAGGCCCGGACAATGCCGTGAGCCAGGGCCTTAAGGCGGTCGGTAACGGGGTGTTCGTCCTGCCGCTCGAGTCCTTCGCCGGGCTGGACGCGAACAGGCTTGCACAGCAGTTCGCGACCCTGCGCGACCGCAAGGCCCGCGCGCTGATCATCGACCTGCGAAACAACGGCGGTGGGACGTACAGCTCGGGCTTCGTGGCGGCCCACCTGACCGCAGAGCCGTCGACCTCCGGCATCCTGTTCGCCGCACCGGCCCGCGAGGCGGTGCTGGCAGGCGCAGGCGATGCATTTCCGGTCGTTGCCGTGCAAGACATCGAGGGCCTCGACGCCCTCGCCGCCCTGATCAGACAGCACGGCGCGTTCACCCTGGGCGTGCGGCCCGCCGAGCCGCACTTCGCGGGGCCGGTCGTCATCCTGACCTCACGACAGACCGCCTCGGCCGCCGAACCGCTGGTCGACAGCCTGCAGCGGCGCGGGCGAGCCACGGTAGTCGGCGAACCCACCGCCGGTGAGATGCTCTCCGGCCAGAGCGTACCGGTCGGCCACGGCTGGACGCTGTTTTTCCCCGTGCTCGACTACGTCACCGGCGACGGCCGGCGGCTGGACCAGGTCGGCGTACTGCCCGACGAGCTCGTCAGCGCGGATCGCGCCCTCGATCGCGCCATGGAAATGCTGGGCAGCGGAGGCGCAGGCGGCGACTGATGCCGGAAAGCACCGGCGCGGCCAGCCGCGGCTACCGAAGCCGCTTCGGGCACCCATCCCAAAAACCGGCGTATCATGGTGACGGCACCGCCGCACCCGCATCCTGCCGTGGGTCGGGAAGTCCACCGCATGAAGATTCGAATCGGATACGACATGGTGTTCGGCTGCACGCAGCTCACACCAATGATTCTCACCCTCAACGTGCACTCGTCGCAGGCGCCCTTTCTGCTTACTCCGGATCAGATCCTGACCGATCCACCCATTCCGCTGAGCGCGTATCGCGATCTGTACGGCAACTGGGTGACCCGGCTGACGCTACCGGCCGGGAATACGAAGATCTTCAACGATGCGCTGATCCTTGACGACGGCAAGCCCGACAGACAAGCCCCGCAAGCGCGGCAAATCCCGGTGCAAGCCCTGCCTGAGGAAACGCTTGTGTACCTGCTGGGCAGCCGCTACTGCGAAACGGACGTGCTGTCGAACGAAGCCTGGCGCCTGTTCGGCAACGGCCCCACGGGCTGGCAGCGTGTTCAGGCCATCTGCGACTTCGTTCACGAGCACCTGACATTCGGATACGAGTACGCCCGCAATACCAAGACCGCAGCGCAGGTCTACCAGGAGAGGGCCGGCGTCTGCCGTGACTTCACGCACCTTGCCGTTACCCTGTGCCGTTGCATGAACATCCCCGCGCGCTACTGCACCGGCTACATCACCGACGTCAGTCAATCGCCACCCTTTGGCGAGATGGACTTCGCTGCCTGGTTTGAAGCCTTCCTCGACGGCGAGTGGCACACCTTCGACCCGCGCAACAACAAGCCGATGGTCGGACGGGTGCTGATGGCGCGAGGCCGCGATGCGACCGACGTCTCGCTGAGCAACAGCTTCGGGGAGACCCTGCTCAAGCGATTCCAGGTCACGGCCGAAGCGATCCCGGAGACCTGAACCTCCGTCAGTGCCGTCCAGGTCGTCACCGCGGCAATGCTCTTGCATTTGTCTTGCTATTCCGCCGGGGCTGGCGCACTGTGCCGGGGATGCATACCTGTCGATGTGCACTCGTCAGGCCCGTTCGGGCCATACCGCTAACGCCAGCACAGGAGATCGCCATGGCGCTGCAGATGTACGTGAAGTTCGACGGCGTGGTCGGCGAGGCAGAAAGCTACCGGCACAAGGGCTGGTCCGAGTTCCTGTCCTGGCAGTGGGAGATGAACAGCAATCGACGCGAAGCCCGGTCAACAGACCAGGAGCGAACGACGATGAACAGCATTCGCCTCACCAAGGAAATCGGCATCGACAGCGCGGCGCTTCGCGACCTGTTTGCCCGCGGCACGGTGGTTCCCGCGGTCGAGCTCAGCATCACCCCGGTGATGGAACGCCGTCAACTGCAGGCGGGCTATGTTGCGCTGCGACTGGAGCAGGTGCGAGTCCTCGACATCACGACGGGCGGCGATCTCGACAGCTACCCGTTCAAAGAGACGATGACGCTGCTGTTCGAGCGAATCCAGTTCGTGTTCGATGC
>CAZOUC010000154.1:2950-6221 GCA_964582825.1 uncultured Enterobacteriaceae bacterium
CCCAGCGGCAGTTTACCTTCGGCTGGGACATTACAGGCAACACGACGTGGGAACCAGTATCCCCCTGAAAGCCATCCAGGCGCCGCAGCAGCAATGCGCGCAAAGCGGCCGCCGTAACGTTGGCAGAGAGGCTCGCTCGCTTCAGTCTAGTGTGCGGCGTCGCGCAACTCTGACGGCGTTCTGGCAACCAGGGGCTGCGCCGGCTCGCGCACCGCGGGCGCCGGCTCGACAGCCAGTTCGGGGCGCCGTGCGGCCAGCGCATTCGCCAGAGCATGGTTTCGGTCCCGGTGCCCGGCCTCGTCAGCGCGCACCGCAATGATCACGTCCCGCAGGGTTGCGTCGGCCGGCAGGCTCCAGTAGTCGATGGCGATCTGCGGCGCGGGCTCGTCAGGCAGCCGTCCGGCATCGATCTCGGCGAGATAGTCGGTGTAGCTGCGCACCGCCTCTTCCTCGAAGTAACCGACGATTCGATGGGCCGTCTTCGGCGCGAACAGGTAGATGAAGAAATACACGTTGTAGAACACGGCCTGGGCCACCATGATCAGGCCCCGCTCGAACGCGCTCGGCTGTGCGACCTGTACGAAAGTCATCAGGTGCATGCGCTCATTCTCTGCCTCGGCGAGCAGGGTGCGCACCCAGCCGTGATCGTCCCGGATGTGCCGCAGGGCCTTGAGGTGCTGCAGCAGACCGCCAACCATCCCCGGCACCGCGGCGATGGTCTCGATGACGACGGCACGGTGGCCGTAGCGGCGTCGGAAAAACAGGTCGGCCACGCGACGTACGGCGCGGCAGAAGCCGAGGGCGATACGGTCGCTCATGGTGCGGGCTTCGAAATGGCTCTGTTGCGTCATGGTCTGCTTCCCGGGCTCGAGTCAGTGGCCGCCCGGAAGCGGAAACGACGCCGCCGGGTGCAGTAAATACGCTCCGGGATCGCCGTTGGACGAACGGATTTATCGAATCAAATCATCGGTTTAACTCGAATGCAGGCGTAGCACTTCGGCGCGGACCTCGGGGCACCTCAGCACCCGACGGTGGCCCAGGTTGGACGTCGACACGAAACTGGCCGAGCCCCAGCTGTCGGCGATCAGCGCCCCGGCGGAGTGCGGAATGACCGGGTCGTGCCGGTCGTGCACGACGAGACCCGGTATCTCGAGTTCGCGCACCGCCTCGATGGCGCAGACCTGCCGCGGCGGACAGCCGATGAGCTCGGTCACCAGCTGGCGCAGGCGGGCGGTACGCCCCGGGCACAGCAGGGCGATATCGGCAAAGACCTGCAGGTGCTGCTCCATGTCGCGCATCGGCGACACCAGGGTCATGCGCTGCGGCCGCAGCGCCGGTGCGCGAGACAGCATCAGGCTGACGGCGGTGGCGCCGTAGGAGTGGGCCACGATGCTGTCGAAGGGCCCGTACGCCCGCGCCATGCGCTCCAGCGCGAGGCTGCTGTCCACCAGGTGCGTCGCCGCCCGCGGCGACAGGCCGTGACCGGGCGCGTCCAGCGTGAATACCTGGAAGCCCCGTTCCCGCAGCGGCGCGACGAAGGGCAGCATGCTGCCGCTGTGGTCTTCCCAACCGTGCACCAGCAGCACCGACGGACCGCACTCGCCCCAGCGCCAGCCGGTCAGTTCGGTATTGCCGTGCGCCAGCGCGAGGCGCCGCGCGCCGGGCGGCAGGCGGTCGCGGTAGTCGTGTCCTGCCCGGCGCCGGGGTCGGGTGAAATGTCTGAGCATGACCCTCGTGCACAGGCGCGGTGCCACCGCGTCGAATGCGCGCGCACCGAGCGCGACGGCCTGGAGGTGCGGAGCCAGCCTGGCCATGCCGCCCTTGTCGCCCGCCCGGGCCGAGGGTTCCCGGTCAGAACCC
This sequence comes from uncultured Enterobacteriaceae bacterium, assembly GCA_964582825.1. Taxonomy (GTDB): domain Bacteria; phylum Pseudomonadota; class Gammaproteobacteria; order Pseudomonadales; family UBA5518; genus CAZOUC01. The sequence continues at coordinate 4,811 of CAZOUC010000154.1, forward strand.
GAGGCCTTGGTCAGGTTCGGTGGATTCGATATCGAAACCGCCATTGCGCACACCCTCCAGCAAGCGATGCTCGATCATGGGCCGGGCGTCGCGCCGGGGAATCCGTAGCTGTACCTGTTTTTCATTCATCGAGTTCGGCCGGGGACCCCGGTCGGCAGGACCTGCGGACTGCTATCCTGCCGCGCCATGATCGACGCGAAGACACTGCCGTATCGACTGGGCTTGCCGGCCTGGGCGTTCCCGGGCTGGAAGGACCGTTACTGGAGTGCGCGCCCGAGCGCACTGTCCTGCTACGCGCAGGTCTTCAATGCCGTGGAGGGCAACACCACGTTCTACCGGGTGCCGGCGGCGTCGACCGTCGACCGCTGGCGGGCAGATCTCGCCGGTCGCGACTTTCGCATCTGCTTCAAGCTGCCGCGGACCGTCACCCACACGCCACGGCCCGACCGTAACGAGCTCGAGGCTTTTCTCGATGTCATCGGTCCGCTGGGCCCGCAGCTCGGTCCCCTGCTGCTGCAGTTTCCGGCTGCCGTCGATCCGCCGGCGCTGGCGCGCTTCCGCGAGATATTCGAGCGCGTGTCGGAGCGCCACCGCTTCGTCATCGAGTTGCGCCACCGGCGGTTCTTCGACGAGCCCGAGCTGGCCGAAGCCCTGATCGACCGCTATCGCTGCGGCCGCGTGATGCTGGATACCCGCGCGCTGTACCGCGGCGACACGAGCCACCCGGAGGTGGTCGACGCCCTGCACGAGAAGCCCGACGTGCCGGTGCTCGACCGCGTCTATCACGGCACGATGTTCGTGCGGCTGGTGCTGCACCCGGACCCGCGTTACAACGACACGGTGCTCGCGGAATGGGTGGAGCGGACCGCCGCCCGGCTCGCGGCCGGCGACGACCTGTTCATGATGGTGCACTGCCCGAACAACCTGCACTGTCCCGGCTTTGCCGAACGTTTCCACGCCCTGCTGCGCCAGCGCGTCCCGACACTGGCCGCACTGCCGCCGTGGCCTCTGCCGCAGCAGTCCGACCTGTTCTGATCGACGGCCGCCATCCGCGGCCTCAGCGTTGGGTGATCCAGGGCTCGGCGATCACGCGCAGGGTGGCCTCGAGGCGATTGGCGGCATTGAGCTTGCCGAGGATCGACGACACGTGGTGCTCGACGGTGCGCGGCGAGCGGCTCAGGCTGCTCGCGATGTCGGCATTGCTCGCGCCCTCGGCCATCAGCGCCAGCACCTCGACTTCGCGGCGCGTGAGGCCGAGCGGGTGCAGACGGGCGGCCCGGTAGGGCCCGCGCCGGCGGGAACGGGCCCCGGTCTGCGGCGACGCCTCGCCGACCAGTCGTCGCGCGGCATCGACGCCCGGCCTGCAGCCAAGCGCTTCGAACCCTTCGGCGGCCTGCCGGGCCAGTTCCGG
>CAZOUC010000155.1:0-6200 GCA_964582825.1 uncultured Enterobacteriaceae bacterium
GACGTTGGCAGCCTGCCGCGGCGAACCGGTCAGCACCCGGGCCGACCACCCGGCCATCATCGCCGGCACCATGCCGCCATACGCCAGACCGGTGCGCAGCACTTCCTGCCAGCCGGTGCGCCGCTTGGCGAAATAGTGCACGGGCCAGCCGCGCTCGGCAGCGATCGCGGCCAGGGCCTGGTCCGGGTTGAGCGGGTGCGGATGGCCCACCAGCTCGAGCAACGGCAGGTCCTCGACCGCATCGGTATAGAAAAAGCTGTCCTTGAGGCGCAGGCGAAGCCGCTTCGCCAGGCGGCGCGCGGCTTCTGCCTTGCCCTCTCGCCAGCACTCGAACAGGGCTTCCCCGGTCAGGCGCCCGTTGTCGACCTCGAGCTCGGTACAGAGCACCTCGTCGATGCCGAGTTCGCGGGCCACCGGCTCGATCTGGTAGCGCGTGGCCGAGGAGATGATCGCGACCGTGTGGCCGCGTCGACGATGGGCGCCGATCAGGCGCCGTGCTTCCGGGTAGATGCGCTGCCGCAGGTGCTTGCGGAACACGCGGTCTCCAAGCCCCTCGAAACTGGCCTCCTCGACGCCGCGCAGCGCGTGCAGGGACGCGCGCATCGCGCCCGACATATTGAGCCGCCCCATGCGCATGTTGGCGATCGTGGCAAGATTCTCCTGCAGCTCCCGGGGCGACATGTGGCCACTCACCAACCGCTCCTGCAGGAAGGCGTAGGCGGAAAAACCTTCCAGCAGCGTCCGGTCGAGGTCGAACAGAGCAGCCACTCGAGGCCCCTCGGGCGCCGCATCAATGCGATCGGTCAGGTCGCCAAACATCAGTATTCCTTCAGTACCGGGTGTTCGTGCACGGGCTTGTTCAGGTAGTCCGGCACGCCCGTATCCAGGCCGAGGCCGAGACGCCGATTATCCGCCAGCGCGGCGAGGAAGCGAAGGCGTCGCACGAGGCTGGTCAGCTCCTCGTACAGTGCCTGCCGGCCGGCCTCGACGTCCCCGGTACCGCCGAGCAGGCCGCGGCCGTCGGCCAGCAGGATGCCGTTCTCGAGAATGCTGGCAGCAACCGACTCTTCGCTGTACACGCGTTTCTGCAGCAGGCGCAGGCGTCCCAGCGACAGGCAGGCGTTGAGCAGTTCGCGCCGGTCGTCGATGCGCTCGCCACCGCGCATCGTCAGCGCCTCGGCGACCACCCGGTACGCATCGAGAAATGGCAGCAGCACGCCGTGCGCCAGCAGCGGATCGAGACGCCACAGGGTGGCGATGATCTCGGAGGCCGGCCCGTCCAGCGCCGTGTCCCAGCCAGGCAGGCGACGCGTCGTTTCCGACTCGACGACCTGCGGGTACTCGCTGCTCGATGGAAAGAAGAACTCGAACTTGAGCAGGTCGCGAATCGCGTTCACTTCGTCGCGAAACGCGGCTCGCCGCGCCTCGCCGGGCGGATCGGCGGCGACGTCCAGCAGCGCGAGCTCGGCAATCGCTCCGTTGACGAGGAAGTGCAGCATCGCATTGCGGTAGTAGGCCGCTGCCATCGTCGCGTCGCGGGCCACGCCGTACAGCGGCTCGTTGCCCTCGTCGTAGCGCACCAGCACGCCGCTGCCGACCAGCCGGCCGAGGGTCTGTTCGAGAATCTCGCGGGTGGCCAGGTCGACGTCGCTGGTCGTGGGCAGCGCCAGCAGCGTGACCAGCTCCTGCAGCGCGGTGAGCTCGCGGGCCAGCTCACTGACCGCCAGCGCGCGTCCGCCGGCTGCGCACAGGACGAAACAGATCATCGAGGTACCGAGCACCGGCGTTACCGAGTTGACGTCCACGGACAGCCGAAACGCGAGCTTCTGCACGGCCGCCGGCGTCAGCTCCAGGTCCGGGCGGGGCTCGCCGAGCACCTCCGACAGGGCGACCCCGCGCCCGAAGCGCACGTGGATCTTGCCGAACGGGTGGTGCAGGCCGCTCAGGTACTGCATGAACCACGATGCCGATTCCGGGCGTTTCTTGCGGCCCCGCTGTTCGGCGACGTAGTCGCCGACCTCCGGGATCTGGTCGTAGGCGATCGCTACCGGCATCAGGATCATGTCCGTCACCGCCTGGCGCACGTAGGAATCGGCCACGTAGTTGATCAGGCCGTAGCGTGGCGGCATCAGCTTGCCGGTACGCGAACGCGTGCCCTCCAGTGCCCACAGCAGCGGGAAGCGCTTCTCGGCCAGGTAGTCGATGTACTGCTTGAACACCGCCTTGTACACGTTGTCACCGGACATCTGCCGCCGGATGAAGATCGCGCCGGAATTGCGACCCAGCAGCCCCAGGCCGAGAAAGCTCATGTTGATGCCGCCGAACACGTGCACCGGCGGCATGTCCAGGTCGTAGAACATCGTCACCATCAGGAAGCCGTCGATGTGCGACTTGTGGGTCATCAGGAAGGCGATCGGGTGGCGATTGGACAGCTCGCGGACGCGCTCGAGGTCACCGGGCGCGAATTCGATCTGGCGGTCGAAGCCGCGCGTGTACATGTAGCGGCCGAGCTCGGCCATCAGGTCGAGCGCGACCGGGCTGTGTGACGCCGCCATCTCGCGCAGACAGTCGCGCGCTTCCGTCTGCAGCTCCGACAGCGGTCGCCCGCTGCGCTCGGCCTCCTGCGCCAGCGCCTGCACCAGGCGTGGCTTGGCGAGCACTTCCTCCTCGATCAGGCGCGGCACCTTGTAGCGGGCGCCTCGCAGTTCCCGCTCGGCGCGTTCCAGGGCCAGGATGGCCTGCCGGGAAACGAAGTTGGCCAGGGCGCTGGCCTCGCCGGCGAGCTGCGGGTTCTGCCGGGCGAGGCGCGACCGCAGTTCCTCGGTGTCGGCGCCGGGTGCCACCAAGGGCTGGCAGCGCGTCGGATCGCGCCAGTGGATCACCCGCTGCCAGATCCGACCGGGATTGCGGCTCATGCTCGCCAGCAGACGCGGCAACAGGCGCTGCGGCTGCTGGCGATGCGGTGTCCACAGCACGCGCAGCGGCACGAACCAGCAGTCTTCCCCGGCGGCGAGCAGATCGGCAAGATCACGCGCCTCCCGCTGACGGGCGAATCCGGGGCCGAACGGAAGGCTCAGCGCCAGCCAGCCGTCCGGACCGTGGCCAGCCGCCTCGGCCATGGTCTCGACAGAGCGCTGCAGAATGCGGCGCTCGAAGGCGCTGCGGTGGTCCAGCAGAAACACCACACGGCGGCCGGCGGCCTGTACCCAGGGTGTCGTTTCGCTCGGTGGAACCGCGTTTTCCGCGGCTTCTGCAGGGGCCATTCGTTATTGCCTGCCGGCGCTACGATTGCGGCATCTTGCCGTGGCCCACCGGGGAGCACAAGTCGCGGGGATCATGGCCACTGCAGCTGATCCGGATCCAGGTCGAAGGCGTCCACCAGCCAGTCATGGCGGCGGGCGTCGGTGAGGAAATCGAGGTACATCGCGTTGACCAGGTGCAGCAGCTGGCGCAGGCCGGCCTGCAAGTCGCTGTCGCGGCAATCGAGCCACAGGCTGACCCGGCCACCGGCATTACGCAGACCGAGTCGGTAACGTTCCGCGTCGACGCGGCGGTGAGGCGGCAGTTGCGGCGCCTGCCGGTCACGCAGCCATTGTCGCAGCTGCCTGTCCACGCCGGATCGCGGCGCCAGCGGCGGCAGCAGGTCGAGCAGTCGCAGCCGCGCGCGCTTCACATCGACCTCGAGGCGCATGCGTCGATCGCGAAACCAGACGATGTCGAAGGCCGCGCCGGCACCACGGTCCACAACCGGGCCGGCACCGCGCAGCACACCGCGCTCGACGTAGGCCTGCAACAGCTCCTGGAGCCGCGCCGGCTCGAGCCGCGGGCTCTGCCTGCTAGTGGGCAACGGCACCGACGCCCGGTTCGTGCGGCAGCGAGATGCCCGGCGGATAGTGGCGCCCGGAGGTGAACTCCATCAGCCCCTGGCAGTTGATCAGCGACGACAGGCCCTGGTCCCGTGCCAGGCGCCAGGCCTCCTGCAGCGCGGCCTGCAGCTCGCGCCGGTTGCGGACGTACGCACCGTAGGCACCGAGCCCCTCCGCCATCCGGTCGTAGCGCAGGTTCTCCTGGAACAGGTACATGTGCATCGAACGCGCCGACCGTGCCGCGTTCGGCCACACGCCCCAGCAGTTGTTGTTGTACACCACGGTGATGGTCGGGAGCCGGTACTTCAAGGCCGTATCGAGTTCGAACAGGCTGTAGGCCATGCCCGCGTCCGACGTAATGCAGACCGTCGGCGTTCCCTGGTACGGCGCCTGGATGCCGGCGCCACGCTGCACCGCGGCGCAGGCACCCATCATCATCGCCATGTCCGGCCCGATCGCCGCGTACTGGTAACCCGGCACGATCAGCTGGCCGGGACGGTAGGCGCGCACGAAGTGGCCGCTGAACAGGCCGATGGTCCAGCCCCCGACCCCGATGGCAATGGCATCACGCTCCCGGGCCTCCACGAATGCCTGCGTGTCGTGTGCGATCACGGCAGGATGCAGCAGACCCGTGCTGTCGCTGTGCTTGATGCCGAGCGCGAGAATCTTGTCCACCTTGCCCTGGTAGGCCAGCCGCGCCGCCGCGATCTCGTCGCGCCAGGCCGGGCGGCGCCGGCGGCGCACGGTGTCGGCCAGGGCGTCGACGAACGCCGCCTCGTCGGCGACGATGCCGAGCTCGAGCGGCCAGTTGCGGCCGAGATCCTCGGGCTCGGGATGCACGCGCACCGCCTTGATGTCGGGATTGAACCGGTACTCTCCGGGGCTCGGCATGCAGTACTGGCCGACGAACACGACGAGGTCGGCGGACAGCAGCGCGTCCGGCGCGGCCGCCAGGGTCAGGGGATGGTCGTCCGGTATGAAGCCCCGCGTCGGGCCGGAGGACACCAGGCCGATATCGGCCCGCTCGGCCACGTCGATCAGCCGCTGCCAGGCGCGACGCAGGTAGACACCCTGACCGGCGACGATCAGCGGCCGCTCGGCCTTGTCGAGCAGGGCTGCGCAGCGCCGCATGTCGTCAGGGTCCGGGTGCGGGCGAGACTCGCTGCGGTAGCGGGACTTGTCATGAAAGTCCCGCAGCTCGCTCGGACTGGTGAAACGCGCCCGCGCCACCTCGGCGGGGAAGTCGAGATGCACCGGTCCGGGCACGCCGGTCTTCAGGTGCCGGAACGCGTAGGCGCCGTACTCGTGCACCCGGCCGGGATCGATCAGTCGCTTGCCGTATTTCCTGATGCCTTCGGTGTGCGGCTGCTGGTAACCGGTCTGAATGAAGGCCTCCCGATCGTCGCCGGCGATCTGCATGTTGCTGGCCAGCACCAGCAGCGGCGTCCGCGCCCGGTGCGCCGCGGCGATGTTCATGATCATGTGCGTGAAGCCGGGGCCCTCGGTTCCCGAGCAGGCGCTGACCTCGCCGCTGGCGCGCGCGAAGCCGTCTGCCATCGCGCACATCGAGCCCTCGGTGCGTCCTCCGTAGCTCGGTATGCCGGCTGCGGCCAGCGCGTTGATCACGGTGTAGTTGCCGGGACAACAGAACAGCGCCGCCAGCTGCTCCTGGCTGCACAGGCGCGCGAATACCTCGGCACCGCTCATACCCTGCCCCTCGAACGCGCCCGGGGAAGGGTCCTCTGCAAGCGAGGCCTGGAAGGCGTCGGCGAGCTCGTGGGCGTTGTAGGCCGTGTAGTAGGTCCCGCCGCCGTGTTCGGCGGTGTCGCTGAGCAGCGCCTGATCGGTCAGGCAACCGATCGTATAGGTCACGACGCGCTGGTCGCCGTTCTCTCACTGGTCGTCGAGATCCGATTCGAACATGTACTTGGCCAGCTGCGGCATGCAGTTCTCTTGATACTCGTCCCACTCGTGGTCCGTGCGGTAATCCGCGCAAGCATCGATGCCGTGCAGCGTCTTGATCTCGTCGTTGGCTGCGCGGTCGTAGGTCGGCTTGCCGTCGGTCATCAGGACCAGGTAGATCTGCTCGCAGTCTCCCATCGGAGAATCGTAGGTGCCGTCGTACTGGCAGTTTCCGCTCTCGTCCATGGATTCGGCGCAGGGGTCGCGCGCAGGCGCCCGGTCTTCGTCGTCATCGCCGTAGTGCACACTGAGCGCGTTATCGTCCGGCCTGGCGACATAGCGGTAGGCCTCGTAATAGGTCTCGCAAAGGGGTGTCCAGGTTTCCGGAGTCAGCCCGTCGACGAGATTGACCATGTCCGTACGCGACGCCGC
>CAZOUC010000156.1:0-6190 GCA_964582825.1 uncultured Enterobacteriaceae bacterium
AGCACCATCACGCGCACATCGCGGCGGTCCTGGCCGAGCACGGTATCGACACGCCAGCCCTCGGCGTCGCCCTCGACGGCCACGGCCTGGGGGATCACGGCGCCGCCTGGGGCGGCGAACTGCTGCTCCTCGACGGTGCCGGATTCCAGCGCCTCGGTCACCTGGCGCCACTGCCGATCCCCGGCGGCGACCGCGCCGCGCGCGAACCCTGGCGTATGGCGGCCGCGGCAATGGCCGTCATCGGCCGCGCCGATGCGATCGCCGCACGCTTTGGCGATCGTCCGCTCGCCGGACCGCTGGCGGACCTGCTGGCGCAGCAGCGGCAGCCACAGACCACCGCCGCCGGGCGCCTGTTCGACGCCGCCGCGGGCCTGCTGGGCCTGTGCCCTCTGGCCGCGTACGAAGGCCAGGCCGCCATGCTGCTCGAGGCCCTCGTGTCGTCTCCCGAGGCGATCGACTCGGGCTTCGTACTGCGCGAGGCGGTACTCGACTTCTCGCCACTGCTGGCCGATCTGCTGGACGAGGCCGACCCGGTGCGCGGCGCCAATCGCTTCCATGGCACCCTGATCGACGGTCTGACGGCCTGGATCGCTCGTGGTGCCGAGCGCGCCGGTCAGCACACGGTGGCGCTGGCCGGGGGCTGCCTGTTGAACCGCTACCTTGCGGCGCTGTTGCCCGAGCGACTGGCCAGCCGGGGCGTCAAGGTTCTGCTGCCACGTCAACTGCCGCCCGGCGACGCCGCGATCAGCCTCGGCCAGGCCTGGGTCGCAGCGCGAATCGATCACGGGGAGGAATGAGCGATGTGCCTGGCGATCCCCGTTCGCATCAGCCGCGTGCTCGACGAACACCGCGCAGTGGCCGAGATCGGCGGTGTCGAGCGCGAAATCAACGTCACGCTGCTCGAGGACATCCGCGAAGGCGACTACGTGATCCTGCACGTCGGCTTTGCCCTGGCACGGCTCGACGAGGCGGAAGCCCGCCGCACCCTGCAGCTGATGGCCGCCGGCGGCCTGGCGGACACGCCGCCATGAAGTACGTCGACGATTTCCGCGACGGCGCCCTCGCGAAACGGCTCAGCGCAGCGATTCGACGCAGCGCGGACCCGGCACGCCGCTATCGGCTGATGGAATTCTGCGGCGGCCACACCCACGCGGTGTTCCGCTACGGCCTGGCGGACCTGCTGCCGGCCAACGTCGAACTGGTCCACGGCCCGGGCTGCCCGGTCTGCGTGCTGCCGTCCGGTCGCCTGGACATGGCCCTGCAACTGCTGCGCGAGCACCCCGAGGTCACACTGGCCTCCTATGGCGACATGTTGCGGGTGCCGGGCAGCGACCGGCAAACGCTGCTGGCGGCCCGAGCCAGCGGCGCCGACGTGCGCATGGTCTACTCGGTCGATGACGCGCTGCAGCTGGCGCGCGACCATCCGCAGCGGGAGGTCGTATTCCTGGCCATCGGCTTCGAAACCACGACGCCACCCACCGCTCTGTCGATTCTCGCGGCGGCACGAGAGCAGCTGAGCAATTTCAGCGTGTTCTGCAACCACGTCCTGACCCCGGCCGCGATGCGGGCGATCCTGGCCCCCGGAGCAGACGGGCAGGCGGCGGCGATCGACGGCATCATCGGGCCATCACACGTGTCCGTCGTCATCGGCTCGGACGCGTACCGCTTCTGCGCCGAGGAATACGGACGTCCGGTCGTGATCGCCGGTTTCGAGCCGCTCGACGTACTGCAGGCCATCCTGATGCTGCTGCGCCAGCTCAACGACGGCCGGGCGCTGGTCGAAAACCAGTACACCCGTGCGGTGACGCCACGGGGCTCCGTACGGGCGCAGCGCCTGTGCGCCGAGGTCTTCGAGCGGCGCGCGCGCTTCGAATGGCGCGGGCTCGGTGACATCCCGGACTCAGCGCTGGCGATCCGGGAGGCCTTCGCGAGCTGCGACGCGGAACGCCGCTTCGCGATGCCCGCCCGCAGCGCCAGGGACGTACCCGGCTGCGACTGCCCGTCGGTGCTGCGCGGCACGACCAAGCCGACCGACTGTCGGCTGTTCGCCCGCGCCTGCACGCCGGAGCAGCCGCTCGGTGCCTGCATGGTCTCGAGCGAGGGCGCCTGCGCCGCCTATTACCGCTACGGCGGATGGCGCAGCGCCGATCCGGTGACATTGCGGTGAGTGGCGCTACGGAACGCGTCGAACTCGGTCACGGCGCCGGCGGGCGGGCCATGGCCGAACTGGTCGAACGGGTGTTCCGCAAAGCCTTCAGCAATTCCCTGCTCGACCAGGGCAACGACCAGGCGCGCTTCGCCATGCCTGCGGGGGACCTGGTGATGAGCACCGACAGTTTCGTCGTCTCGCCGCTGTTCTTTCCCGGGGGCGACATCGGCAGCCTGGCGGTTCACGGCACGGTCAACGACCTGGCGATGGGCGGCGCGGAAGCCCTGTACCTCAGTGCCGGGTTCATTCTCGAGGAAGGTCTGCCGCTGTCCGATCTCGAGCGTATCGTCGCGTCGATGGCAACGGCGGCTCGACAGGCCGGCGTGCAGATCGTCACCGGGGATACCAAGGTGGTGGAACGCGGCAAGGGCGACGGGGTGTTCGTCAACACCACCGGCATCGGTCGTGTGCTGCCGGGCATCGAGGTCAGCGGTGATCGCGCCCGCCCCGGCGACCGCATCATCCTGTCCGGGACCATCGGCGACCACGGCGTTGCCGTGATGATGCAGCGCGAAGGGCTGAATTTCACGGCGCCACTCGAGTCCGATTCGGCTCCGCTCAACGGCCTGGTGTCGGCCATGGCCGCCGTGCGCGGCAGCGCGCTGCGCGCCCTGCGCGATCCGACGCGCGGCGGCGTCGCCGCGACGCTCAACGAACTGGCGCGGCAGTCCGCCGTGGGCATGCACATCGACGAGCGCAGCCTGCCGATCCGCGACGCGGTGCGCGGCGCCTGCGAACTGCTCGGTCTCGATGCGCTCAACGTCGCCAACGAAGGCAAACTGCTCGCTATCGTCGCCGCCGAGGCGGCCGACGAACTGGTGGCGTGCCTGCGCGCCGACCCCCTGGGCGCTGAGGCCTGCGTGATCGGCGAAGTCGTCGAAGATCCGCGGTCCATGGTCCGCCTGCGTACGCCGGTCGGCGGCGAACGCGTCGTCGACTGGCTGTACGGCGAGCAGCTGCCCCGCATCTGCTGATCCGGTCGGATCGGCGCGCGTCAGTGGGCGCCGACCTCGCCGAGAATCGCCGCCACCACCTCTCGCCCTTTCGCCGTCAGGTGCACCGTCTTGCGCCGCAGGTTCATCGGATCCGGCCGCAGTCGCAGCAGGCCCGGACCGCGGGTCTTGCGCGAGGTGCGCTCCGACAGATCGGCGAGGTTGCGCGACAGCGCCGGTACCGAGGTGGAGTCGAGGTGTTCCAGCAGTTCCCCCTGGCTCAGGCCCTCGTTCTGGTAAACGGTCAGCAGAATCAGCAGGCGCTGCACCGTCACGTCGGGTCCGAGCCGGCGCCGCGCTTCACGCAGGGCCGCATCCAGGCGCCACGCCTGCTGGGGGCCATGCGCGGCATTGAATTCACTGCCAATACGTCTCACGGGTCTGCTGCATCCTGTTTGAAAGCCGATCCGGCCTGCGGTTGCCATCGTATCCTAGTGCAACGGTTGCGTTATCGCAATCTTTGCGTTACGGTTTAAGCAAATCACGACGGAGGACCCATGACTGACCAAGCTCTTAAAAAGCAGGTAAGCGAACTGACCCCGGACAGCGGTATCGAACGCAAAGACCGACAGGCGGTGGCCCGGGTGCTCACGGATGCGGTCGCCGGCACCTACCGCCTGTTCATCATGACCCAGGGCGTGCACTGGAACGTGCAGGGACCGCTGTTCTACAGCGTCCACAAGCTCACCGAGGGTCAGTACGAGGACATGTACGCGGCGATCGACGACCTGGCGGAACGGATTCGCGCCCTCGGCTATCCGGCGCCGCAGTCGGTCGCCGACCTGACCGGCGCGGTCGATCTCGAAGAGCCGGACCCGCGGAAGCCGCTGATCGAACAGATCCAGACCCTGATCGACGGCCATGAAAAGCTCGCCAGAATGCTGCGCGACGGAGTGTCGCGCGCCGAAGACGTCCAGGACGTCAAGAGCGCCGACATGCTCACCGACCGGATCGGCGTCCACGAAGAGAACGTCTGGATGCTGCGCGCGACGATCGCCGCCTGATCGACGCCACGCGTACCCATGGGGGCGCTTCCTGCAGGAAGCGCCCCTTTCTTTTGTCCGCGCCACCGCGCGACCGTTCACGCTGCGGGCACTGGTATTGAAATCGACGGTCAAAGCCGCCATCTGCAGCGATCAAGGAACCGACTCGTCGCGCCATGCTTCTGCTCAAGCACCCACTCATCGCCACCCTGTTGATCGCGCTCGCCTGCCAGGCATCTGCAGACCTGCACGCGCGCGAGTACCTGAGCTTCAAGACTGACGACGAAGCGAACACGATGGAGGTGTTTCGCCGTGCGAGCCCGGCGGTGGTGTACGTCACCAATACCGCGATCCGCCGCGACGTCTTCAACTTCAATGTCTACGAAATCCCGCGCGGCTCGGGCACCGGCTTCGTCTGGGACCGGCGCGGGCACGTGGTCACCAACTTCCACGTGGTGCGCGGCGCCGACCGGGTCTCGGTGACCCTGCAGGACGGCAGCGAATGGCCGGCTCGGCTGGTCGGCGCGGCGCCCGAAAAGGACCTGGCCGTGCTGCGCATCGAAGCGGAGCCGGACCGGCTCGCCACGCTGCCGGTCGGCGACTCGGACGAACTCGAAGTCGGCCGCAAGGTGCTGGCCATCGGCAACCCCTTCGGCCTCGACACGACCCTGACCACCGGTGTCGTCAGCGCGCTCGGGCGTGAGATCAACGCCCCGGGCAATCGCAAGATCCGCGACGTCATCCAGACCGACGCGGCGGTCAATCCGGGCAATTCCGGGGGGCCGCTGCTCAACAGCCTCGGCCAGCTGGTCGGCGTCAACACGGCGATCTTCAGCCCGTCCGGCGCCTACGCGGGCATCAGCTTCGCCATTCCCGTCAACACCGTGAAACGCTACGTTCCCCAGCTCATCGCCAACGGCCGCATCAGCCGCCCCGTGCTCGGCATCGAGATGGCCAGCGACCGCTGGGCGCGCGCCAATGGCATCCGTGGTGTGGTGATCACGCAGGTGCTGCCAGACTCTCCGGCCGAGCGGGCCGGGCTGCGTGGCCCGAACCGCGACCTGCTCGGCAAGCTGCGCCTCGGCGACGTCATTGTCGGTCTGGACGGCGAGGCGGTGAACACCATCGACGAGCTGCCCGCCGCGCTGGAACAGCGCGCTCCGGGCGATCGCGTCGAACTGGAAACGAGGCTCGGCCAGGAACGACGCCGCGTCAGGGTGACACTCGGGCGGGATCGTCAGCTGTAGCCGAGCTGGCCGATCCGCCGCGTCGATCCTCGACGTAGCCTGCCAGCGCCGCGGTGACGCCGCCGACGTAGGTCAGCGGCGTCGACACGTACAGAACGGTTTGCGCCAGGTCGCTCATTTCCGGGACGAAGACCGCGGCGCCGGCGTAAATGGCCAGGGCCGCACAGGGAATCAGCATGCACAGCACCAGGGCACGGTCCGACTTCGACGCCAGGCGCGTGCGTCGGTACGTGCCATGCACGATGCCGGCCACCGCCCCGTAGCTCAGCAGCGCCGTGATCACCGGCATCGGAATCGGGTCATAGCCGTAGAACACGACGCCCCCCTGCAGGACACTGAACACGGCGACGGCCGAGACCAGCCACGGCCAGGCCAGAGGCAGGCCGGCGCGCAGTCGCACGAAGACCACCATGGCAAGAATCGACGCATTCATGAACACGTAGCTGATCCAGACCTGCAGATCGCTGCTCGGGCTGATCGAGGCGAGCCACATCGACGCCGTCAGCAGGATGTGCGCGCGCAGCGCCAGCATCGTGACCGAACCCGGTTCGACCCGCACCGCGAAAGTCGCGAAGAACAGCAGAAACTGCATGGCCGCAAAGGCCAGGAACAACAGGTCCAAGGGGGCGCTCCTGCAGGTCGCCGGTTGCCTCGAAATATAGCGGAGTCGTCGGGTGGCCGCAGCCGGTCCGCCTCAGGCGCCGCGGGCGGCGGTCTTGCGCGGCGATATCGCCGTGGCAGCGGCGCGCGAGCGCCAGG
>CAZOUC010000157.1:0-6177 GCA_964582825.1 uncultured Enterobacteriaceae bacterium
AGAAAGCCGAAGCGGGCGCGCAGCTCCTTGAGGATCTTCTCGGCGATCTGGCCCTGGCGACCCTTCAGGTCAAGCCGCTCGAAGTACTCGAAGGCCTGCCCGACCGGCATCCTCGTCATCTGCGGCAGAGTGCGGTCGTTGACGTAGACGTGGCGCGCCTCGGTGCGCAGGCGCGTGCCCTCGCAGGCGGGGCAGGGCCGGCTGTTCAGGTTACGGGCCAGGTCCTCGCGGACCATGTTCGACTCGGTCTCGCGGTAGCGCCGCTCCATGTTCGGGATGATGCCCTCGAAGCGGTGACGGCGTTTGATGACGTCGCCCCGGTCGTTGACGTAGCCGAACTCGATCTGCTCGTCGCCCGAGCCGTACATCAGCAGCTCCTGGTGCTCCGGGGCGAGCTCGTTCCAGGGGGAGTCGATGCTGAAGCCGTAGTGCTCGGCGACGCAGGCGACCAGGTGGAAGTAGTACACGCTGCGCCGGTCCCAGCCGCGCACGGCACCTTCCGACAGGCTCGACTCCGGGTGCTGGACGATGCGGTGGACGTCGAAATACTGCTGCACGCCCAGGCCGTCGCAGCTCGGACAGGCGCCGGCCGGGTTGTTGAACGAGAACATGCGCGGCTCGAGCTCGTCGAGGCTGTGGCCGCACTCGGGGCAGGCGAACTTCGCCGAAAACACGATTTCCGCCCCGCCGGCCTCGTCGTCGTCCATCGGCGCGATCGTCGCGAGGCCGTCGGTGAGCTCCAGCGCGGTCTCGAAGGACTCGGCCAGACGCAGTTTCAGGTCCTCGCGAACCCGGAAGCGATCCACCACCACCTCGATCGTGTGCTTGCGCTTCTTGTCGAGTTTCGGGACGTCGTCGAGGTCCGTCACGCGGCCGTCGATGCGCGCGCGCACGAAGCCCGAAGTGCGTAACTGGTCGAACACGTGCAGGTGCTCGCCCTTGCGCTCGCGCACCACCGGCGCCAGCAGCATCAGCTTGCTGCCCTCGGGCATCGCCAGCACCGCGTCGACCATCTGGCTCACGGTCTGTGCCGCCAGGGTGATGCCGTGTTCCGGACAGCGCGGCTCGCCGACGCGCGCGAACAGCAGGCGCAGGTAGTCATAGATCTCGGTGATCGTCCCGACCGTCGAGCGCGGGTTGTGAGACGTCGACTTCTGCTCGATGGAAATCGCCGGCGACAGGCCCTCGATGTGGTCCACGTCCGGCTTTTCCATCATCGACAGGAACTGCCGAGCGTAAGTCGACAGCGACTCGACATAGCGGCGCTGGCCCTCGGCATACAAGGTGTCAAAGGCAAGTGAGGACTTACCCGAGCCGGAGAGACCGGTGATCACGATCAGCTCGTCGCGGGGAATCTCGAGGTCGATGTTCTTCAGATTGTGGGTACGCGCCCCACGAACCAGGATCGTGTCCATAACACTCGCGACACTGAGCCGAGAAAAGCTGCCCAGTATACCCCCCGCAGCCGACCAGACGATGACCGATCCCTACGACCAGTCGGCCCAGGTCGGATCGATTTTCAATGGGGCCAGGTTCAATTGATCGATTTCAATGGGGCCAGGTTCGATTGATCCGGCAGTTTCAATGGGGCCAGGTTCGATTGATCGGGCCGCCGCGCGAGTGCTACGCTCCACGCCAGTCAGTCATTTGGAAAGGGAATTCCAATGGCCAGACCGCCTCGCCTCGTCGTACCCGGCTACCCGCATCACGTCATCGTGCGCGGCGTCAACCGGCAGCCCATCTTCGCCGCCGAAGAAGACCGCGAGTACTTCCTGGAACGACTCTCGACCGCCGTGACCCAGTTCGGCTGCGCGGTGCACTGCTACGTGTTGATGACGAATCATGTGCACCTGCTGATCACGCCATCCGAACAGGACAGCCTGCCCAGCGCCATGCACAACCTGGGGCTCTACTACGTCCGGTACTTCAATCGCCTGTACGAGCGCACGGGCACCTTGTTCGAAGGGCGCTACAAGTCGTGCGTCGTGGACACGGACCGCTACGCCCTGGCCTGCTACCGCTACATCGAACTCAACCCGGTTCGCGCGGGATTGGCGCCAACGCCCTGTGCGTATCCCTGGTCGAGCCACGACTGCAACGCTTACGGCAAGCCGGACCCTCTCGTGACGTGCAACGCCGCCTACCTTGCCCTCGGCGCCGACGCGCCCGACCGGCAGCGGGCGTACCGGGCGTTCCTCGCGCAAGGCATCTCGGATGCTGATCTGCAGGAGATTCGGGACTGCACCAGGACGTCGTGGGCGCTGGGAAGCGAACGCTTTCGGAACGAACTCGAGCGCCGAATCGAGCGACGGTGCCAGCCGAAGCGCCGCGGCGGCGATCGCCGGTCTGCCGCGTATCGATCCGCCGCCGGTTCAATTGAACCTCGATCAATTGAACCTGGCCCCATTGAAATCCGAACCGATCAATTAAACCTGGCCCCATTGAAATCAGATCAATTGAACCTGGCCCCATTGAAATCACGAACCGATCAATTGAACCTGGCCCCATTGAAACGGAGACGATTGATCGAAAGTTGACCAATCGTCTCTGGAACCGTTGCAGGGGGTTGGTCAAAAAGCGTTCAAGGGTCTCTGGATCCATTGGGAGACAAGCCTGCTATAGTGCGCAACTCGATCCGGACCCCTGCCCAGTTGGAGTCATCGCATGAGCCAGGAACTGGAGTGCTTCAAGGCCTACGACGTACGGGGCCAGGTGCCCAAGCAACTGAATGCGGACATCGCCCGGCGCATCGGCCGCGCCTACGCGCAGGTCATCGATCCGGGCAAGGTCGTCGTCGGTCACGACATCCGCCTGAGCAGCCCGGAGATCTGCGCCGCCCTGGTCGAGGGCCTGCGCGCGGCCGGCGTTGATGTGGTCGACATCGGCCAGTGCGGGACCGAGGAAATCTATTTCGCCACCAGCCACCTCGGGGTCGGTGGCGGCATCGCCGTGACCGCCTCGCACAATCCGAAAGACTACAACGGCATGAAGTTCGTCCGCGAAGAGTCGAAGGCGATCTCCAGCGACTCGGGCCTGCTGGAGATCAAGGCCGCGGCCGAAAAGAACGAATTTGAAGACGCCGCCGAGCCCGGCGGCTACGAGAAGGCCGACACGCGCGCCGCCTACATCGAGCACCTGCTCGGCTACGCCGACGTCGAGGACCTGCGGCCGCTGAAGATCGTCGTCAACGCCGGCAACGGCGGCGCCGGCCCGGTCATCGACGCGCTCGAGCCGAAGCTGCCCTTTACCTTCGTCAAGGTCCACCACGAGCCCGACGGCAACTTCCCGAACGGGGTCCCGAACCCGCTGCTCGAGGAGAACCGGGCGCCGACCGTCGACGCGATCCTCGAACACGACGCCGATCTCGGTGTCGCCTGGGATGGCGACTTCGACCGCTGCTTCCTGTTCGACGCCCAGGGCCGCTTCGTCGAGGGCTACTACGTGGTCGGCCTGCTCGCCGAGGTGTTCCTGTCGCGCCACCCGGGCGAGCCGATCGTGCACGACCCGCGCCTGACCTGGAACACCATCGACATCGTGCGCAAGCTCGGCGGCCACTCGATCCAGTCGAAGACCGGTCACGCCTTCATCAAGGAACGCATGCGCAAGGAAAACGCCATCTACGGCGGCGAGATGAGCGCCCACCACTACTTCCGCGACTTCGCCTTCTGCGACTCGGGCATGATCCCGTGGCTGATGGTCACGCACCTGATGAGCGCGACGGAAAAGTCACTCGCCGAGCTCGTCGCCCAGCGCACCGCCAAGTACCCGTGCTCCGGCGAGATCAACGCCACCGTCGAAGACGCCAAGGCCCTGCTCAAGAAAGTCGAAAAGCACTACAAGAGCGACGCGAACAGCGTCGACAAGACCGACGGCCTGTCGATGGAGTTCGACAACTGGCGCTTCAACCTGCGCATGTCGAACACCGAACCGGTCGTGCGTCTGAACGTCGAGTCGCTCGGCGACACGGCGCTGATGCAAAGCCGGCGCGACGAACTGCTGGAGATGATCGGCGGGGCCTGAACCGCCGAGCCAATTGACAGCCCGGCCGGCCGCGTGGTGTAGTCCTGCGAGCAAGCCTGGGACGATTCAAGGAGGAAACCATGGCAAGTCGCGGCATCAACAAGGTCATTCTGATCGGCAATCTGGGGGTGGATCCGGAGACGCGCTACATGCCGTCCGGCGGCGCCGTCACCAACATCCGCCTCGCCACGTCGGAGACCTGGAACGACCGCAGCACCGGTCAGCAGCAGGAGCGGACCGAGTGGCATCGTGTGGTGTTTTTCAACAAACTGGCCGAGATCGCCGGCGAATATCTGAAAAAAGGCAGTAAAGTCTACATAGAAGGCTCGCTGCGCACGCGCAAGTGGCAGGGCCAGGACGGCCAGGATCGCTACACCACTGAAATCGTCGCCAATGAAATGCAGATGCTCGACAGCCGCGGCGGCGGTGGCGCGCCGCGTGATGATGGCGGCTACGACTCGGCGCCCCGCAGCAGCAACAAGCCGGCCCAGCAGCCGGCACCCGAGGGCATCGACGATTTCGACGACGACATTCCGTTCTAAGACGCACTGTCGCGCCCCCGCAGGCCAGGATTCATCCTCGCAGCGCCGCCAACGGCGGCGCTTGCGGGCCGTCGCAAGGCTGAATCCTTGCCGACAAGGTCCCCGCACGCACCGAACCCCTGTAGGCAAGGATTCACCCTTGCAGCGCCGCCCGAGGCGACGCCATCCTCATGATGACAAGGCCCCGCCCTTGCACGCCCGCTCATGACCACGGTAATTCTCGGCGCCGACAGCGCGCTCGGCAGCGAACTCGTGACGCATCTGCAGGCCCGGGAGCAGACCTGTGTGAAAATCGCGATCGGCGACACCGCGCTCGACAAACCGCGGCTGCTGATGAACGCGTTCGCGGTGCACAAGCCCGAATTCGTCGTCAACCTGGCCTGCCGTGAGCTGCTCGCGAGTGACGACGAGACCGACCACAAGCGCGCCATGCGCGTGCTCAAGAACGTCTGCCGAGCCACCCGGCACTACAACGCCGCACTGATCCACGTCTCCGACTGCGACGTCTTCGCCGGGCGGCGCAGCGGCGTGTACCGCGAGCACGACCGGCCGGACGCCGAAGGCGACCGCGTCAAGCGCATGGTCAAGGCCGAAAGCTACGCCCGCCGCCGGGTGCCCCGGCACATCCTGCTACGGCCCGGGCCACTGATCAGCGCCCAGGGCGACAACGTGTTCACGCGGATCATCAGCCGCATGCAAAAGGGTGAGCGCCTCGCATTCAGCCCCGACAAGCTGAGCCTCACGCCGGCGGCCGACGTCGCGCGGGTGATTGCCGCCATCATCCAGCAACTCGACTGCGGCGCCGAAGCCTGGGGCGTGTACCACTACTGCTGCAAGGACGCGACCGACCTGTACGGCTTCGCCGAGGCCATCCTCGCCGTCGGCGCCCAGTACGGCAGCCTCGATACCGACAAGGTCCAGATCACCCTCAACGAAGGCGAGGGCAGCCACGTCATCCTGTCCTGCAAGCAGATTCTCAGCGCCTTCGGCATCAAGCAGCGCACCTGGCGCCACAGCCTGCCCTCGATCGTCACCGAATACTCCCGCTGATTTTCAATCGGGCCAGGTTCAATCGATCGGCATCCCGATCAAAGGGGCCAGGTTCGATTGAAATCGATCAGTGCGATCAATGGGGCCAGGTTCGATTGAAAGTGCACCGATCAAAGGGGCCACGATCAAAGGGGCCAGGTTCGATTGAAATCGATCAATGGGGTCAGGTACCCATTCGCCGGCGTACGCGAGCCCGTGCGGGGGCTTCGATCCAGTGATAGCTGAAGTGCGAGATGGCAATCACGAACAGCATGATGGCGGAGATTCCGGCGAACTGGCCGAAAAGTGACAGGTGGCTTTCCAGCGGGCGCCGTGTGGCCAGGAGGGAAATGTCCATGGCAACCACCAGCACCGGAATGTGCAGCAGGTATATCGAGTACGAGATTCTTCCGAGATATTCGACCCATGCAAGGTTCAACGGATTGGCTTGATGCGCCGGAACTTGCGCCAGGAGAAGAATCAGCAGGGCAAAGACGGCGACGCTGAGGACGTGCGGAATCGGCAGCGCGAGCGTGCGTATTCCGCTGAAGGTGACCGGTCATTCCGGCGATCGTGACCGGTCGTC
>CAZOUC010000158.1:0-6162 GCA_964582825.1 uncultured Enterobacteriaceae bacterium
GCGTTTGGCCAGTTGCTGCCCGATGAAGCCGGTGGCCCCGGTCAGCGCGATCACGGACACATCGGAGCCGGCCGGGTGGCCGGGATCACTCAGGCGGAGGCTTGCTGCGGTTTGCCGAACAGCGCGTCGACGTCTTCGCTGTCCATGAAGTTCTGCCGCGCCTTGGCGCGCGACAGCTTGCCGGAAGAGGTACGCGGCAGGGTGTGGGGCGGCACCAGTTCGATGAAGCAGTCAACGCCCATTTCACTGCGGGCCAGGCCCGACAGCCGGTCGACCAGTTCCTGGCGCCGGGCCGGGTCGTTCTCGCGACACTGGACCACGAGGACACAGTGTTCGCTGCCGCCGGAGGTGCTGACGGCGAAGGCCAGGGCGTCGCCCACGCGGATGCCGGGCTGGCGCTCGGCCAGGTACTCGAGGTCCTGCGGCCAGATGTTGCGGCCGTTGATGATGATCAGGTCCTTCTGGCGGCCGGTGATGATCAGGCTGCCGTCCTTGAAGTAGCCGATGTCGCCGGTATTGAGCCAGCCGTCCGCCGACAGGCAGGCCCGCGTCTCGTCCGGTGCATTGAAATAGCCCGACATCACGCTCGCGCCGCGCACGAAGATCGTGCCCGTGTGCCGTTCGGGCAGCACCTGTCCCGCGTCGTCGCGGATTTCCACTTCGTACTCGGGCAGCGGCCGCCCGCAGTCGACGAATTCGCGGGAGCGTGCCGCTTCGTCCACGAGCACCGGCCGGGCCTCACGATGGGCGGCCAGGTGATCCATGTCGATACGGTCGGTGCTGTAGCCGCTGAACAGGGGCGCGAAGCTGATTGCCAGCGAGCATTCGGCCATGCCGTAGCAGGCCAGGAAGGCGCGTCGATCGAAGCCGGCGGGCTCGAGGGTGTCGGCGAAGTGCACGAGCGTCTCGGAACGGATCATTTCCGCGCCGATACCGGCCACCCGCCAGCGGCTCAGGTCGTAGCGGTCTGCCTCTCCCGGTCGGAGGCGACGCGCGCACAGTTCGTAGCCGAAGGAGGGGCTGAAAGAGATGGTGGACTGCGTCTCGGACATCAGCTTCAGCCATTGCCGGGGACGCATCGCGAAGTCGCGGGTGTCGAGGTAGTCGACCGACACCTGGGTGGCCACCGGGACCAGTACGAGCCCGACCAGGCCCATGTCGTGGTAGAACGGCAGCCAGGAGAAGCAGCGGTCGCCGGCGCCCATCCGCACGCCGTGCACGCTGATGCCGGCCAGGTTGCTCATCACCGAGCGCTGCTGGATCATCACGCCGCGCGGGAAGCGCGTGCTGCCCGACGTGTACTGGATGTAGGCGATGTCCTCGGCTTCGATGCGCGGCAGGGTTGCCTCACCGCGCGGCAGCAGGTCGAACTGCTCGGGCTGACCGAGCATTTTCAGTTCCAGGCCCGCAGCGGCCTCTTCGAGGAACGGCAGGAAGCTCTCCGGGCTGACCGCGGCGGCGGCGTCACTGCTTGCGAGCAGGCCGCGCAGCTGCTGGACGTAGGCTTCGTGGCTGCCGAGACTGACCGAAGCGGGCAGGGTGACCGGCACCAGTCCGGCGTACTGGCAGGCGAAGAAGAAACGCAGAAAATGCGGGTTGGTTTCGGCGACCAGCGCGAGGCGGTCTCCCTTGCGCAGTCCCAGCGTCACGAAGCGGTGGGCCAGTTCGAGGGCTTCCTCGCGCAGCACCCGGTAGGGCAGGCTGGCGTACAGCGCGCCACGGCTGCTGTAGAAATTGGCGCCGGTATCGCCACGGGCTGCGTAGTCGAGCGCTTCCGTCAGGGTGCTGAAGTCGGCGGCGCGAAACGGCAGGTGATGATGGGTGGGTGTGGATTCCAAGCGCAAAACCAGTTTTCCCTTTTCTTCTCTCAGTCACTACACCCAGTGCCGCGCACGACGCGTCTGGCTGGATTCACGTTGTCCGCCCTGTTTCGCGCTGCTGAACGGGTCTGGTTCGAAAAAACCTTATGCTGTCATGTAATTAGACGGCTAACAACCGAACTCACCGGTATTATTCAGCAAAACCCTGGCCGGTTTTTCGTACGGCACTGTAGTCTAGCATCGACTTTGAAAGACTTCATATATTTCGCAACTTTTCAATGCGTTATACCGCATTCTTGAGAGCGCGGGCGATCGGCCTGGCCGGCGCTTCGCGCCCGGTCGCGGCGCCCGCGCCGGTTGTCCTGGCGGGGCCTGTATAATCGTCCGTTTAAGCTACAGCAAAAGCGATCGGGCATGACGCCAGGCCCTGCCTCGTTCGAACTCCGCCGCGTCGAAAACGCTCGTGACCTGAGACGGTTCATCAGGTTCCCGAGTCAACTGTACGCCGGCGATCCGCATTGGGTGCACCCGCTCGAGTTCGAGTTCCGGCAGCGCCTGGCGGCCGGCCATCCGCTGTTTCGCCACCTGCGCTGGCGCGCGTGGCTGGCGGTGTCGGGCGATGAGGTGCTGGGACGCATCAGCGCCCAGGTCGACGACCTGCAGCAGCAGACCCACGGTGATGCGACCGGCTCCTTCGGCCTGTTCGAAGCGCGCGACCGCGGCGACGTGGCGGCCGCCCTGGTCGATACTGCCGCCGCCTGGCTGCGCGGCGAAGGGATGCGCCGCGTGCGCGGCCCGCTCAACCTCAGCATCAACCAGGAATGCGGCCTGCTGGTGGACGGCTTCGATACGCCGCCGTCGATGATGATGGGGCACGCCCGTCCGTACTACGATCGCCTGCTCCGTGAATGCGGCTTCGAACGGGCCCGGGACCTGCTCGCGTACCGGATCGCGCCGGATTTCACCGCGCCGGCGATCATGACCCGCCTGATCGGTCGGGCACGCGACCGCGTGCGGGTGCGGCCGTTTCGTCGCGCCGACCGCGACGCGGAGTTCGAGCGCTTGCGGAACGTGTTCAATGACGCCTGGTCCGGCAACTGGGGGTTCGTGCCGTTTACCCGGGACGAATTCGCCGAGATCGGGCGCAGCGTCACCGCCCTGGTCCGCGACGACTTCATCCAGATTGCCGAGCACGAGGGTGAGCCCGTGGCCTTCATCATCGCGATGCCGAACATCAACGAGATCCTGGCGCGCATGAACGGGCGCCTGCTGCCCTTCGGCTGGCTGCGGCTGCTGTGGGGACTCAAGGTGCGTTACCCGCGTTCGGCGCGGGTGCCCCTGATGGGCGTCCGGCGCCACTGGCAGCATACCCGGCTCGGTCCCGGGCTGGCCTTCCTGGTGATCGACGCCGTGCGCCAGGCGATGATCGAGCGGGGCATCCGCGAGGTCGAACTGTCCTGGATCCTCGAGGACAACGCCGGCATGCGCAACATCATCGAGTCGATCGGTGGTGAAGCCTACAAGACCTACCGGCTCTACGAACGGGATATCGTCGATGCCTGACGCGGGTGGGTTCGACGCGATCGTCCTGGCCGGGGACCGCAGCGCCGCCGATCCACTGCTCGACGCCGCGGGCGTGCCCTGCAAGGCCGTGCTCGAGTTCGCCGGTCGGCCCATGGTTCTGCGCGTGCTGGATTGCCTGGCCGAGGCGAGGCAGGTGCGAGCGGTCACCCTGAGCGGGCCACAGCGGGGACAGTTCGACGCGGTCCCGGAACTCGTCGCGCGGATCGAATCCGGGGCGGTCGACTGGCTGCCGCCGGAAGCGACACCGAGCACCAGCGCGGCGGCAGCCCTGGCGCGGATTCCCGAGGAGCGCCCGGTCCTGCTGACGACCGCGGACCACCCCCTGCTCAGGCCCGCCATCGTCGACGAGTTCTGCCAGGGCGCGCAGGCCCGGCAACTCGACGTCGCGGTGGGACTGGCGCCGTACCGGGTCGTTCGAGAAGCGTTTCCGGAACTGCGCAAGACCGTATTGCGATTTCGTGACGAGCACTACTGCGGCTGCAACCTGTTCGCCTTCCTGACGCCACGAGGGCGCGATCTGGCAGCTCGCTGGCGCGAGGTGGAGGCGGAGCGCAAGAACCCGCGCAAACTGATTGCCATGCTGGGGCTGCGCCCCCTGCTGGCCTATCGGCTCGGAATGCTGCGTCTGGACGAGGCTCTGCGGATGTTATCCAGACGCCTGGACATGCGCATCGGCGTGGTGCCCCTGCACCACGCCGACGCGGCGGTGGACGTGGATACGGTCGAGGACCGGATCCTGCTCGAGGCGCGGTACCGGGCCCGCGCCTGAGCGCGGTGCCTCAGGCCGACTTGAACTCCTTCAGGGCCGAGTTGAAGGCCTCGGCGATCTCGTTCATCTGGTCCACGGCGCGGTTGTAGGCGCGGTTGAGTTCCATTTTCTCCGACTTGCGCGTCGAGCCGTTGATGGCTTCGTCGAGGCAGGCCAGGTAGTTGTTGGCGTCGCCCATGTACATCTTCACGGCGGACTGCGCCTGCACCATGTGTTCCTTGGTGGCCTGGCCACCGTCCGGGACTTCGGGCAGGGCGGGTGCCTGGCAGGCCAGCACCGAGCCTGAGCAGAACAGCGATACGGTTACGATGGTCATGCCGGCGGCGCGGCGCAGCTTGGGCTTGAACATGTCAGGTCTCCTCGGTTGAGCGCGAATCGATGATCCGACTGATCTCCCGCAGCGGATCGCGCGGAATGATGAGCGAAGTCCGTCGTCGCTGCCGTGACCGGGTTCACATTTGCCGAAAGCGCCCGCCGACGCGTCCGGTTGCTGCCCCGCCATTGCAGCCCATCGCCGGGGTAGAGCTTGCCGTCCGGCTCTGGTAAGTTTGCTCGCGGCAGAGTCAGGCGGGGAGACGCGCACTATGGTCAGGACAGCCGTTCGATCAACGCTGTTTCTGTTGGGGTTTCTCGGCGCGACGGCCTTGGCCTGCGAGGCGCCCGACACGCCGGCCGTACCGGACGGTGGCTCCGCCAGTCAGGCCGAGATGGTAGACGGACAGAAGGCAGTCAAGTCCTACATGACGGCAGCGAATGATTACCTGGCCTGCCTGGACGAGGCCATCAAGGATGCGGTTCGCAAATCGGAGAAGGCGGAAATGAACCGCGCCTACAACCGCGCCGTGGACCAGATGAACGAGATCGCCGATGCCTTCAACAGGGCCTTGCGCGACTTCAAGGCCGCGAACTGAACGCGCCGCCGATCAGCTGACGACGCGTTCCTCCTCGGGGGAGCCCGGCTTCGGCAACAGGAAGTGCGCCAGGGCCGGCATCAGCACCAGGGCGCCGACCATGTTGCACAGGAACATGAAGGTCAGCAGGATGCCCATGTCGGCCTGGAACTTGATCGGCGACCACACCCAGGTGATCACGCCGGCGGCCAGGGTCACGCCGATCAGCGCCACGACCCGCCCGGTGAACACCAGCGCCCTGAAGTAGGCCTCTCGCAGATGATCGCCGGCGCGATTCCGTGCCAGCACCACGGTCAGTACGTACAGCGCGTAGTCGATGCCAATGCCGACCCCGAGCGCGATCACCGGCAGGGTCGCAACCTTGATGCCAATGCCCAGCAGCACCATCAGGGCCTCGGCGAGCATCGACGTCAGCAGCAGCGGCAGCACCGCGCAGACCACGCCGGCGACCGAGCGGAACGCCAGGTAGCTCAGCAGGATCACCGCGCCGTAGACGTAGAACAGCATTTCGCGGTTGGCTTTCTCGACCACTTCATTGGTGGCGGCCTCGAAGCCCGCGTTGCCGGCCGCGCCGAGGAACTGCACCTTGTCCGACGCCCACTCCTCGTTGAAGCGCTCGAGCGTGTCGACCATCTTCTTCAGGGTCGCCGCCTTGTGGTCCGTCAGGTACACCAGCATCGGGTGTACCGAACACTCCGGATTGACCAGGCCCTGCTGGACCAGCTCAACCGCCGCGTAGTTGATCGAAGACTGGTTGCGGTTCAGCGCGTACCACTTGATGAAGCCCTCGTTCAGGCCCGCGAGCAGACGCCGCGTCAGCGAGCTCATGCCGACCACGTCCTCCACCTCGGGGTGCTGACGGAAGCGCCACTCGAGTTCCTCGGCCAGGCTCAATGCTTCATGGTCCGTGCACTGGTCCTCGTCGGTCTTGATGATGACGGCAAAGATGTCACTGGAGACCGAGTAGTTCTCGATCATGAACTGGACGTCGCGGTTGTACTGGGAATCGGCACGCAGCTCCGGCGCGCCGGGGTCGAGGTCGCCGATCTGCAGGTCCTTCGAGATGAACTGCGCGCCG
>CAZOUC010000159.1:0-6140 GCA_964582825.1 uncultured Enterobacteriaceae bacterium
AGCTGCTCCCCTACCTGCTGCGCGGCCAGGCCCGACCTGGCCTCGACGAAGCGTCGGGTTACCTCAGCCGCCGGGCGCGCCGCCTGCAGCTGGACCTGGCCGGCCGGTTCACCCTGGACGGCGACATTTATCTGCGCCCGCCGGGCGCGGCGCCGTTGGAGCTCAGTGAAGGCCCCATGCTGCACTTCCTGCAGCCGGCCTGAGGGATCTTGATGGACCGCCGCGACACCGACCCAAGCCCCCCGCTCGGCCGACTGGTCGAGAGCCTGCGTGAGCGTCACGGCGCAGGCGTCGCCGCGGCCCTGTTCTATGGCTCCTGCCTGCGCAGCGGTGACCTCGGCGCCGGGCTGATCGACCTGTACCTGGTCGTTGACGATTACCGGTCGGTGTACGGTCGCAGCTGGCGGGCGCTGGCCAACGCACTGCTGCCACCCAACGTGTTCTATACCGAGCTGGCGCTGGACGAGGTCACGCTGCGCTGCAAGTACGCGATCGTGTCGACGCGCGACTTCGAGCGCGCGCTCGGCCCGGGTCGTTTCGAGGCCTACTTCTGGGGCCGCTTCTGCCAACCCACCCGGATCGCCTGGGCACGCGACCCGGCCGTTGCCGCAGGCCTGCGAACGAGCCTGGACCGGGCGGCGGCGACCCTGCTGCAGAAGGCGCTGCCGGCACTGCCCGCCGCCGGCACGGTCGAGGCGCTGTGGCGTGACGCGCTCGCGCTGAGCTACGGCACGGAGCTGCGCAGCGAGCGCAGCGGTCGGGCCGCCGAACTGGTCGGACACGATCGCGATCACTACAGGCGGCAGCTCGAACAGGCGCTGCCCGTCCTGCCGTTCCGCGTGCGCGTCTCCGAACTGGCGAGGGGCACGGTGTACGACGCCAGCGTACCCGCCTGGCGCCGGCGCATCGCGCGCATCAGCTGGCCGTTGCGCGGCGCGGTCGGCAAGTTCTGGTCGCTGCTGCGCCTGGTCAAGGCCCTGTTCACCTTTGACGGCGGCCTCGAGTACATCGAGTGGAAACTGACGCGCCACTCCGGCCAGCCGGTGCGGCTGTCCCGGCGCACCCACCGCTGGCCGCTGCTGTTCGTCTGGGGCGACATGTGGCGCCTGTACCGGCGTGGCGTTTTTCGTTGATCAGGCCACCCCGGCGGCGCCGATCACCAGCAGCCAGCAGGCGAAGAATATCTTCAAACGCCGCGCCGACAATGAAGCAACCAAGGTGCGCGCATAAACGCCGCCGACGACCGCACCAGGCCCGGCGAACACGACAACCTGCCAGTAGACCTGCGGGTCGATGACGAAGTGCTGGGGTGCGGCGGCCCAGACCGTCAGCGCCGAAACGACAACCGCTGCCGCGACGGACATGACGATATCGTAGCGCCGCAGAATCAGGTAGATCGCCAGCAACTCTCCGACGCCCACGGACAGCCACGCGGTCAGCACGCCGCCGCCGAGCCCGATCGACAGCACCGCGACGACGTCCGGAGTCGCGAGGCGGCTGTGTTCACGGGTCGGCCGCGCGCGCAAGGCGATAAGCAGAATCGCGATGCCGAGGGTCAGCGAAAACGCCGAGAACAGCCCGTGCAGGGAGGCCGGCGCCGACCAGCCGGCGGCGTAGTTCAGCCACAACCCGGCAATCGAGGCAACGCCCGTCAGGGCGATTATCGGTACGAAAGACCGCCACAGGTGCAGGTCCCTGGCATGCCTGCGGTAGTGCCGCCACCAGGTCAGAGCACCTGCGGTCATCCCGAAACATTGGATACCGAAACTGGTTGCGACTGCCTGGGCTTCACTGAAGCCGAGCTGGGTGAACGCCGGGATGAACACCACGCCGCCCCCGGCACCGGTGGAGTTGGCGAAGATCGCCCCGAGCACGCCGAGCAGGCTGAAGTGCCAGTAACCGCTGAACAGTTCCAGCGAACGCGCAACCAGCGACACCGACACCAGCCAGAGCAGGACGAAACTGCCGAGCAGGGCTGCGCGCCGCCAGCCGTCCTGCCTCTGACTGACCATAGGTGGCTCCGGTCCACAACGGCGCAATCATAGCGGCTTGCAGCGGCCGTTGCGGCAGCATTTACGTTGAGGCGGAGTCGGCCCCTGGCTATAGTCGGGCGGTCGATCAGCCGGAGCGGACCGCGCATGGATTACTGCGTCTTCATCCACACCAACCACAAGCAGATGACGGGCGCCTACGTGGCGAAGTACGCGCTGCACCGGTTCTCTGCCCACGCGGAGAAGTTCGACGTGCGCATCATCGACAAGAGCGACTACCCCTATTTCGACGCGCACGAGGGCGACGAATACCTGCGTGATGGCATCCGGCGGGTATGGCTGAACGACGACCTGCAGTCCTTCACGCCGCTGCGCTTCATGCCGCCGGAACTGATGGGCTACCGGGGTCGCGCGATCGTCATCGACCCGGACATCTTCGCGGTTGCCGATGTCTGGGAACTGCTCAGCCGCGACATGCAGGGCAAGTCGATCCTGGTGCGGCGACGCTCCGGGCCGAAAGGCCTCATCGACAAGATGTGGGCGAGCTCGGTGATGCTGCTCGACTGCGCGCGGCTCGAGCACTGGCGAGTCGAGGAGCAGTTCGAGGAGATGTTCCGCTTCGAGCGGGATTACCAGCCCTGGGTCGGCCTGAAACTGGAAGATCCGGACACCCTGGGGCCGCTCGAGCCCGAGTGGAACGATTTCGACCGCCTGATGCCGGACACGAAAATGCTGCACACGACGCGACGGCGGACCCAGCCCTGGAAGACCGGCCTGCCGGTCGATTTCCGCATCGCCGAACGCTTCCGGCTGTTTCCACCGCTGGCGTGGCTGATGCGCGCGCGCCGCCAGCTGTTCGGTGAGTACGGGATGATGGGCACCTACAAGGCGCACCCGGACATCAACCAGCAGCACCTGTTCTTCGGGCTGCTCAAGGAATGCCTGGACCGCAGGATCATCAGCGAGGCGTTCCTGCGCGAGGAAATGGCGCGCAACCACGTTCGTCACGACGCCTTCGAGGTCCTCGAGCGGACGCCGGACCTGCCGCCGGCGCCGCAGCACCCGCTGACCGCGTCGGTGGCCAGGGCAGCCTGAGATTCAGGCCCGGCGCCGGTACACCGTTTCGACAGCCAGCGCCTCCTCGCCCGCGGGCAGCACGTTGTAGGCCCGGATCAGCAGCCGCTGCGGCGTCTCGAGCTCCAGTTCGGTGCGCCAGCCCCAGCGCGGCTGCCCTTCCCCGACGTCGTACTCGCCGAACACATCATAGCCGCGCTCAGTCGCCTCGCCCTTCGAGTGCAGCACCGCCAAATTCATGTGGAAGCTGTCCATCCAGGCGACTTCGATGCAGCCAACCATCGTGTTGTGGACAATCCACTCTTCGCCCTGGCGCGCCTTGCCCTGCATCTCGCCTTCGTAGACGTGACGCAGCCCGGGCCCGCCGAGAAACGGCTCGATGCGCCCACTGACGCGCGATTCGTCGGCGAGCTTGCCCGGTTCGAACCAGGTTCTGCACCGACCCTCCCACGCGCCGACCAGCTCACTGACCACTTTGATTTCCGCCATGTCGGTCCTCCTCACAGTCGGAGATGAACAGGCCCCGGACGCGCGCGGCGGCGCGTTCGAGATCGGTGGTACGCATCGGCAGCGGTGCACGCAGCGGGCTGACGGCCCCGTCACCGAGCCAGCTGGCGCGGCCGCTGTCGACCAGCATCCGCTGGATGCGCCCCACGTCGCGACGCAAGCGCCGCGGCGCGACGCGGGTCGCCAGGCGCTGGCTGATGACCTTGTGGTGCCAGTTGTGCGGGCGCCGCCACCAGCCCGCGTCCGGTTCGCCGGGATCGAAAACGTACAGCGGACGTCCCGTGCTCGCCGCCTCGGCCAGCATCGACATGCTCTCGCCGGTAACGACCAGTTGGTCGGCGAGTCCCAGAAAGCCCATGTAGGGATTGTCATCGGCACCCGGCGACCAGGTCCAGGCGCGCATCGGCGCACGAACGCCTGCGCGAAAGGCATCGTAGAATGCCGCCGGGGTTCGCGGGCTGTTGGTCGCCAGCACACTGCCTCCGCTGCGATTCACCAGTCGCTGCACGGCCTCGCCCAGCGCGGCGCCCTTGGCGGCGGTGAATACGAACGCGCCGCTGTTGCCCCCGATCAGCACCGTGGTGAAGGGCCGCGCCAGGCCGTCCAGACGCGGCTTCAGCGCGTCCGCGGCCGCTTGCAGGCCTGCTGCCGTCACCCGGTGCAGGGGCAAGGCGTTATGCAGCACGTTGGGCTGCTCGGGGAGCCGGTACTGGGGCGTGGTGACGATCAGGTCGAAGGCATCCAGCGCCGACCACGGGCGACCGACGTGCACGAGGCGGCAATCGCCGCCGGCACGACGCCGAAGCCACTTCGCGATCGGTTCGTTGCGCCGGCCCGCCGTCAGTACCAGCTGCGGCCAGGGTGGCCGCAGCTCCGACGACAGTTGGCGCTTCACACCCGCCAGGGTGGCGCCGAGCAGGCGATTGCTGAGCAGTTCCCAGGGCTGGTAACGGAATTCGCGGATCTCGAACGGCCAGCCGAGGGCTTCGGCCAGCGCCAGCAGCTGATTGTTGTCGCCGGCTTTCTGCCCGAACAGCAGCCAGGTCAGCGGCGCTGCCCGACTCATCGACCGCTGCCGGTGGCAGGATTACCGGCCTCGCGGCTGGACCCGCTGCGCGCCGCGCTTATCATTGGCCGGGTCGAGAACCCATTGCCGACACCATGAAGCCCTGCGTATTCATCCATACCAATCATCGCCAGATGCTCGGCGCCATCATTGGCAAATACGCGCTGGAACGCAATTCCAGCCACGCCGACGCCTTCGACGTGCGCTTCATCGAAGTCCGGGACGCGCCGTTCATGGCCGCGCGCGAAGGCCAGCTGTACCTGCGGGACGGCGACAAGCGCGAATGGCGCAACGACGACCTGCAGTCCTTTACCCCGCTGCGTTTTCGCCCGCCGGAGCTGATGGGCTACCAGGGTCGAGCGGTGGTCACGGACCCGGACGTGTTCGCCATTGGCGATGTCTGGGAGCTGCTCAGCCGCGACATGCAGGGCAAGGCGATCCTCTGCCGCGCCAAGAGCGGCGCCAAGGCGAAGCGCGGCCACTTCGCGACCAGCGTCATGGTGCTCGACTGCGAGCGCCTGCGTCACTGGAATGTCGAACAGCAGTTCAACCGGATGTTCGACTTCAGCCTGGACTACATGAACTGGATCTCGCTGCTCGGCGAGGACCCCGACACGATCGGCCCGCTCGAGAGCGTCTGGAACGATTTCGACCGTCTCGGCCCCGACACCAAGATGCTTCACAACACCAAGCGCTACACGCAGCCGTGGAAGACGGGCCTGCCGGTCGACTTCCGCCCGGCCGACACCTTTCGCCTGTTTCCGCCCAGGCACTGGTTCCGCCGCGCCCGTCGGGCGCTGTTCGGCGACTACCGCTTCGCCGGACGCTACCGTCGGCACCCGGACCCGAACCAGGAAGCGTTCTTTTTCGGCCTGGTCCAGGAATGCCTGGACAAGGGCATCATCAGCGAAGCGATGCTGCGCGACGAAATGCGCCACAACCACCTGCGCCATGACGCCCTCGAGGTGATCCGGCGCACGCCCCCGCTGGCCGCCTGAGGCGATTGAGCAGAAACCAAAGGAACCGGCGTCCGTGACCCGATCGCTTCGAACCGTGCTCGGCCTGCTGGCGGGCCTGCTGCTGCTCGCTGCCGTGGCGGCGTGGCTGGCAGGCCGCCCCGGCACCTGGCGGGCCGTTGCCAACCTGCTGCTGCCTGACGGCGCCCGGATCGAGCGCCTCGCGGCGCTGTCCACCGACGCCGACGGCGGGCGGGGCTCGGACCTCGAGCTGACCTGGCAGGGCTACGAGTTGCAGGTCGCCCGATTCCAGTGGTCGTGGCAATGGTCCGGTCCCTGGCCGATCGGCACCAGGCTGCAGCTGCTGACGCTCGATGGTGTCACGCTGCGCCTGCCGCCGCCCTCCGGCGACGCGCCGACGTGGACGCCGCTGCCGCAACCCGGGCAGGTGCCGGCCGCCGCGCTGCTCGCTGACCTGCAGCTGGCCGCCTCCGACCTGCAGCTCTACGACGCGGCGGGCACGCGCCTGGCAGGCGGCGAACTCGA
>CAZOUC010000160.1:0-6131 GCA_964582825.1 uncultured Enterobacteriaceae bacterium
GGCCCGGGCAACTGACACACCTGATGTTTCTCGGCACCCCACACCACGGCGCGCCGCTGGAGCGCGCGGGCAATCGCCTCGACAACATTCTTGAGTTGAGCCCCTACGTGGCTTCGCTGGCGCGCCTGGGCAAGGCGCGCAGCGCGGGAATCCAGGATCTGCGCCATGGCAATCTGCGCGACGAAGACTGGCAGGGTCGCGTCAGTACGCACCGGCATGATTCCCGCATGCCCGTGCCGCTGCCCGCGCGGGTTTCTTGCTATGCAATCGCCGCCAGTCGGCAGACGGGTGAATCCGCCGCAGCGCCACGCAGCGATGGGCTCGTGTCGGTGCCGAGTGCGTTTGGCGAACATCGGGATCCGAGGTATTCGCTGGCGATTCCTGCGTCGAACAGATGGCTGGCCTACGGTTCGCACCACATGGACCTGCTGAGTGATGCGGACGTCGGCTCGAAGCTGGTCGAATGGTTAAGGCGATGATTCGCGGGCAAGAAGCGCAGTGCAGTTCGCCTCTACCACGCCATGGCTCTATCGACACGGCATGTTGACCCGCGCCGTTTGTACGGCCGTACGAGGCCGTTCGATAGACCGATAAACCCTGACATTCATCAATGCATGTTGACGCGTTCCAACGCTAGATTGCGGTCAGTAAACGATTTTTGATGAATCAGGAAGGTCGAACATGGCTTGTCAGAAGCACGAAAACCACCCGCACGAACACGGTCCCGGTTGCGGTCACACGGCGCTTGTTCACGGAGATCATGTGGACTATCTGCACGACGGGCACCTGCATCATCCGCACGAGTCGCACGTAGACGAGCACCGTATCGATGTCAGCGCCACCAATCCGACCGGATATACGGACGGCGCATCGGCCTCATGTCACGACCAGGGGCACGTGCACGGCCCCGGCTGCGGTCACGAAGCAGTCCCACACGGTGATCATGTCGATTACCTGGTCGACGGTCGGCTGCACCACCCGCACGGTGATCATTGCGATGATCACGGTCCTGTTGAGTTGGCTTGAGTCGGATAGACTCATAACGACCTCCGTGCAGCACCAAGATGGTTGTAGGCAGCCCAACTTGGGCCGGGTGCGAGGTCTTGTTATCGTCAGCCTCAAGTAGACTGGCAGTCACGAGAGTTGGAAGCGGCCTGCTCGTGCCGATCGCGCCGTAGATTTACATTCTGGCGCTACTCAAAGACGCGATCCAGAAAATCCTGCATCGCCTGCCAGCTTTGTGCATCCGCTTCCGCATCGTAGGCCAGCGGGAGGCCAAAGCGCTCGCCGACTTCCGTGGCGCCCGGGTTGGTAAAGCCGTGCAGGGCCTCGGGGTAGTCCACAAATTCGTAGTCCGCCCCGGCGGCGTCCATTTCTGCCTTGAAGGCCTCGACCGATTCGCGGGTGACCATTGGGTCGGCTGCCCCGTTGAGTACCAGCATCGGAACGTCGACGCGCTCGGCAGGCCCGGCGATGGGGCCGAGGCTGCCGTGAAAGCTGACCACACCGGAGAGCGGCGCGCCGGCTCGAGCCATGTTGAGGACAACGGCCCCGCCGAAACAGTAGCCAATCGCCGCTATGCGGTCCCCGTCGACCTGCTCCATCTTGATCAGTTCGGTCTGCGCGGCCTCGAACCGCGCCTTCATGCCCTCGAAGTTGCTGACGACGGTCTGCATGAACTGACCGGCGTCATCCGGGTGTGCTGCAAGCTTTCCATCCCCATACATGTCCAGCGCAAAGCCGACATACCCGAGCTCGGCAAGATCCGTTGCCCGGCTTCGCGCATAGTCGTTGTGCCCCCACCATTCGTGCACCACCAGCACTCCGGGACGCTGTTCTGCCACCGCGTCGTCCCAGGCCACGTAGCCGGTCAGAAGGACGCCGTCTGCTTCGTAGGAGATTTCGCGTGTCTGGATTTCAGCATGCGCAACGCCGCAAGCCAGCAGTCCCAGGAGCAGCCACCTTTTCATAACGCGTTCCTCAGCAGTGTGTGCGAATAGAAGACAAGGGGTTCGCTGCGAGAGTATGCCAGCCGATCAGGCGACACAAAA
This sequence comes from uncultured Enterobacteriaceae bacterium, assembly GCA_964582825.1. Lineage (GTDB taxonomy): Bacteria > Pseudomonadota > Gammaproteobacteria > Pseudomonadales > UBA5518 > CAZOUC01. Next base: position 2,052 of record CAZOUC010000160.1, read on the forward strand.
TGGCAGGCGGGCCACTCTCGTGATCCTCGCGGGAACGGAAACGGCGGAGCGGCTCGACCGCTCCAGCCCACGTATACCCTGACCAAAGTAAAACCCCACCGTGCCGTCTGGCGCGACGGGGTCCGTGCATGGCGAGCGGCCACCGACTGGGTGTCGGTCGCAGGTGGACTCAGGACAGGAATTCGGCCCGCGTGCTGGCGTTTGCCTTGAACTCGCCGCCGAGAGCCGTCGTCTGCGTTCGTGAATTCACGTCCATCACGCCCCGTGATTTGACGCAGTAGTGGGTGGCGTCGATCGAAACGGCGACGTTGTCGGTACCAAGCAGCGTCTGGAGTGCCACCAGCACCTGCTGCGTCAGGCGTTCCTGCACCTGCGGCCTCTGCGCGAAGAAGCGAACGATTCGGTTGATTTTCGAGAGACCGATGATCCGATCCTTGGGAATGTAGGCAACGCGGGCAGAGCCGTCGATGGTGACGAAATGGTGCTCGCAGGTCGAGACGACGGAGATGTCATCGATTTTCACCATCTCCTCGACGCCCATCTTGTTATCGATCAGCGCCACCTTGGGAAAGCGGCCGTAATCCAATCCGGCAAAGATCTCGTCGACGTACATCTTGGCGATACGATGCGGCGTTTCGCAGAGGCTGTCGTCTTCGAGATCGAGTCCGAGCGTTTCGGTGATCTCGGTGAAGCAGTCGCGAATGCGCGCGTATTTCTCGTCGCGGCTCAAGCCATTGGGAATGAGGGGCGTCTCGAGCCCTCGCTCGATCAGCGCATCCCGTACCATGCGTGCTTCCGGCGAAATCGCGAGTTCTACGCGCGCCGTGCGTTCGAAAACTGCCGTTTCCATAAGCTGTCCCCTTGATCTTGCCGGTAACGCTATACGGCGGCATCCGCGGGTCAGATCTGCGCACGGATTCGATTGTCGGGGCGACCCGCCTCCGACTCCGGCGTGCGAGCGCCGCAATTCAGGTATCGTAGCCGCCTGCGGCCGGTCCGGCCTTCGAAACGGGAATGATCATGGACGACATCAAGCAGAAAATCGCGATCTTTATCGACGCCGACAACGCCAACGCCGGCCGTTTCGAGGACGTGCTGAGCGAGGCGGCCAAGTACGGCGCGGTCACCATCCGCAAGGCCTACGGCAACTGGGACTCGACCCGGCTCGGCCCCTGGAAGGAGGTTCTCCACGAGTACGCCATCCAGCCGGTGCAGCAGTACGACTACACCAAGGGCAAGAACGCCGCCGACATTGCACTCGCCATCGATGTCATGGACGTGCTGTACACCCGCGACATCGACGTGATCGGCCTGGTGTCGTCGGACTGCGACTTCACGCCGCTGGTGACCCGGGTGCTGGCCGAGGGCGTGGTCGTGCTGGGCTTCGGCGAGCGCAAGACGCCGCCGCCGTTCGTCAACGCCTGCTCGAGATTCCTCTACCTGGACGATCGTAAGGACGACGGGCCGACGGCGGGGGCCCGGCCGAAATCGCTGAAATCGGACAGCCGACTGATCAACCTGCTGCGCCAGGCGATCGAAGCCACGGAAGACGACGACGGCTGGGCATCGCTCGGCCCCGTGGGCTCGCACATCTCCAACAAGACCTCCTTCGATACCCGCAACTACGGCTTTCGCAACCTCAGCAGCCTGGTCAAGTCGATCGACCTGTTCGAGGTGAAGCGCGGTCCTGGCAACGCCTACCTGGTGCGGGACGTGAAGAAGAAACGCAGCAAGGACTGAGTGGCTCGCACCTTCAGATCAAAAGCAAAAAGCAATGGGATGCAGTTGCCACACTGCGCTGCGGGATCAGGCGCTGTTCCGCGGGTCAACGCAGACGGCGTTCGAAGCGAATGCCGGCGGCGACCTCGTGCAGGTCCAGCCCGTCGAGGCCGCTGTTACCCCGATAGTCGATGAAGCCGGCGACGCCGCGGATCCACTGGAAGTTGACGCCCGCGGCCCAGGACAGGTAAGTCGAATCGACTCTGCCGGATTCCACCAAGACCGGCCGGGTCGGGTCCGCCTGGCCGGTGCCGAACACGTCCTCAACGAAGCGGATGCGCGCGTCGGTGCCGGTTCGCTTGCGTTCGCTGACCAGGTCGGCCTGCAGGTACGGCACGGCGACGCCCCAGCCGGGCGTCAGGGTCAGCGACAGGTGCACGCCGGCACTGCCGGTCAGTGATTCGGCCGCGGTGTCCGCCATGGCGAGGTTCAGTCCGCCTGCGCCGGTCTCCTCGAAGCCGTCGATCTCGGCGTCCATGTAGTTGATGGCGGCATGCACGCCCCACACCCAGCGGCCGTGGCTGAAGTCGAATCCGGTGCCGATACCGGCCGCCAGCTGGTCACCGCCGGTATCTCCCAGGGCGTTGCGGTTGGTGGTGCCGGCGAAGTCGGAGTAGACGATGTGGCGCTTGGTCCGGGCGTCGATGTTGCCATAGGTCAACAGGCTGTCGACATAGAACGAATCGCCGGAGAAGTAGGTCCCCAGCAGCGACAGCGACCAGGTCTGCAGCTGCGCGCCGCCGCCGACGACAAAGCTCGCGTCGGCTTCCTGGTAACCGATTGCGGTGCCGAGATACAGGTCGTCACGCAGACGGTAGTCGGTCCCGACCGTCAGCGTGGTCGTATCGAAATCGAAGCCCGGTGTCTGTACCGAATCCTGGCGTTCGCCGAAACGAACGCGGCCTTCGCTGAAGAATCCCCAGCGGCTGAAGTTGTCGCGCGAGAGCTCCTGCAGCAGCCGCTGCAGGCCCGCGCCTGCGGCGGGATCGGCATCAGTGGTGATGACCAGGTTCGAGAGGTCTACCCGGTCGGCGCCGTTGCGCAGGCCGTTGAGACGGTGGCTGAGTCCCACCGGCTGGAAACCGGTGTAGCGAAGCAGCGAATCGAAGGCGCCGACGATTTCGTCCGGCGTGAGCTCGTCCATAGCCAGTGCGACCTGGGCATCCGACGTGCTGCCGCTGCGCAGGCGTCCGCACTGCGCATCCAGGTCCAGCGCGGCCGGTCCCGGCGCGGACAGGGACTCGATGCGCGGGCACAGGTCGTCCAGGTAGTCCGCCATGCGCCGCTGCTTTGCGCTCAGTCCGTCGGCCAGGGCGATGTCGCGGGCCGTGAACGTGACCGTGCCGAATTGGATTCCGCCGGCAGAACGGGTCGAGAACAGGAAGTCCGGACCCGGTCCCGCGTTGAGAAAACTGACGCCGGGTGCGACGCCCAGACTGCCGGTGGCCGTTATCAGATCGAAGCTCTGTCCGGAGGGACTGAAGCCGTCCAGCAGCGCGACGGTTACGGTACCGCTCTGCAGGTCGACATCGCCGTCGACGTTCAGCGCGTCGAACTGGCCCGCTCCGGCGCCGGCGATCTCGAACTCCAGCGTGCCGCCGTCGAGCAGCAGATCACCGATGATGTTCAGGGTGCCGGGCGAGTCGCCCGCGGCCAGGCTGCCGCCATTGCCGATGCGGGTCGACGTGGCAGCCAGTGTGCCGCCGTCGCCGACCACGCGCCCGCCGCTGTCGATCACGACATCGCCGGCGCTCTGCAGCAGGCCGCCATCGCGCAAGGCGACAAGGTCGTTGATCGTGACGTCACCGACGGCGTCGAACACGGAGCCGTCGCCAGTGACCGACAAGCTGCCGGAAATGCCGGTGCCGCCGATTTGCACGGCATCGGAGGCGCTGTACATGCCGCCATTCAAGACGCTGATGTCCTGGCCGGTGACGGTGCCCAAGGTGACGCTGCCGGGCGCTGCCTGCAACTGCCCGCCGTCGAGCGTGATCGCGGCGATGGAACCGGTATCGATCCGGTCTACGAGGCCACCGGTGGATACCGTCAGCAGTTCGGCGCTGATGCTGCCATTCCCGGTCAGCACGCCGCGGTTGCCGACTTCGATCTCGAGCGCTGTGATGACCCCGGTATCCTCGACCGTGACCCGACCGCTCTGGGTGTTGCCATTGGCATTGGCAACCGATATCCGCAAGGCGCCGTCGATGTCGATGCGCCCGCCGCTGCTGACCTGCAGCTCGCCATTGCCGGTGCCGTTGCCGACGCTGAAGAAGCCCTGGCCGTCGGTCAGGCCCGCCAGCG
>CAZOUC010000161.1:0-6131 GCA_964582825.1 uncultured Enterobacteriaceae bacterium
TGGATGAGGCAGGCGCCGTCGATACCCGAGAGGTCCGGCGCCTCGTCGAGCACCGGTACGATCACGGTGCGTTCGAGCGAGTCGATCGCCGCGGCGATCTCGCGCACGCGCGGCAGCACGTCGATCCGCTTGCCGTTGTACAGATAGGCGTCCAGCGCGAACAGCACCTTTGGCCGGATCTGGCCGAAGCGGTCCATGACGCCGTTGAAGCCGAAGTCGGGCGAACAGGAGCTCCACACGCCGCCGAGACTGGTCGTGGCCAGCATGGCCACCACCGTGTCGACCACGTTGGGCAGGTAGCCGGCCACGCGATCACCGGGCCCGACGCCGTCGCTACGCAAGGCAGCGGCCAGGCCTGCCACCCGCCGGTAAAGCTCGGCGTAGCTGAGCTCGCGGCGGCTGCCGTCCTCCAGTCGCTGAACGAGCGCCGGCGCGGCGTCGCGCCGCCGCAGCAGGTTTTCTGCGAAATTCAGTCGCGCGCCGTCGAACCAGCGCGCGCCCGGAAAGCGATCGCCGTCGCGCAGCACGGCCGCTGCGGCTTGCGAGGCCCGCACCCCGCCGTCGTCCCAGACGGACTGCCAGAACGCCTCGGGGTCGTCGATCGACCAGCTGTGCAGCGCGGCGTAGTCGGCGAAGGAGCGGCCGAGGTTTGCCTCCAGCCGATCCTGGTATCGGCGCAGATTGCTGTCGCGGATGCGGGCCTCGGGTGGCGTCCACAGCGGGGGCTTGCCGGTCATTGTTCGGGTTCTCCGGTCAATCGATCGCCTGACCCGGCCGAAGGCAGCTCGGCTGCACCGTTCGGGGCCGCAGCGTCGACCGGCAGCCGGTGAATCGCGGCTCCTGTCCTGCCGCGCAAGGCATCTTATCAGTCCGCGGCGGGCAGCGGTCCGGTCCCGCCGCGGTCCAGCGTTTCCTGCTGGGCATAGACTTCCAGCAGGCGTGCGATGCTGAGCAGGCTGTCGATGTGGGTGCGCTCGTAACCGTGCGTGGCGTCGGTACCGAAGGTCACCAGCGCGTGGCGCAGGTCGTGACCGGCGACGATCGCCGAGTTGGCGTCCGAGTAGTAGTAGCGGAACACGTCGGTCTGGCAGCCGATGTCGTGTTCCCGGCACAGCTGGCGCAGGCGCCGCGTCAGGTGCCGGTCGAAGGGACCGCTGGTATCCTGGGCACACAGGGTCACACCGGTCTCGCGCGCGTTCTGCCCGGGCGCCACCGGCCCGATGTCGATGCCGACGAACTCCTCGACGCCCGCGTGCAGGGAGGCCCCCGCGCCGGTCCCCACTTCCTCGGTGACCGTGAAGATCGCGAACAGGTCGACGACAGGGACGATGCGCTTCTCGCGCAGGGTCTTCAGCGCCAGCAGCAGGGCCGCCGCGCCGGCCTTGTTGTCGAGGTGACGCGCGGTGACGTAGCCGGAATCGTCCCACTCGGGATCGGTATCGAAGGCGACGAAATCGCCGGGCATGATACCGAGCGCACGGGCGTCCCCGGCGCTGGCGACCGCGCGGTTCAGGCGCAGCTCGACCTGCGCCCAGCCCACCGGCAAGGTGTCGACCTGTTCGTTGAAGGCATGGCCCGAGGCAAGCAGGGGCAGCACCTGGCCGCGATACACGCCGCCGGCGCTGAACACGCTGACGCGGCCGCCCTCGGCGAAGCGGCTGCTCCAGCTGCCCACCGGCGCCAGCGTCAGCCGACCGTCTTCCTTGATCGACGTGACCGTGGCGCCGATGGTGTCCAGGTGATTGGCGATCGCGCGTGCCCGCGACGGGTCGCGACCCGGCAGGCGCGCGATGATGGTGCCGCGGCGTGACAGCTGGTAGTCGACGTCGAGGCGTTCGAGGCGGCCACAGACGTAGCGCACGATCTCGTCGGTGAAACCGGTCGGGCTGGGAATCGCCAGCATCTCGAGCAGCGCGCCGCGCAGGAACTCCGGAGCATCGTCTGCCAGGGTCATGGCCGGCTTCAGCGGTTGCGCCGCAGCACGTCGGCGGCATCCGGTGCCGTGGTCGTACCGTCGGGCAGCGAGTCGCTGTCGATCTGGTGGGTGAAGTCCTCGCGCGTGGTCAGCGACGGGTCGGACACGAAGGTCGGCTCGCCGGTCATGTACGCGACCAGCAGGCGCGCGACGTTTTCGAGGCTCTGCAGGTGGGTACGCTCGACGCTGTGCGACGCGTCGCCGGCGTAGGTGATCACCGCTGTGCGTACGTCGTGTCCGGCCGCCAGCGCCGCCGCCGCGTCGTTGTGCGAGGCTTCGAGCACCTTGCGCTGGAACGGGATCCCGCCGGCCTGTGCCAGCTGCTGAAGGTGCGCGGTCAGGTGGTAGTCGTAAGGACCGGCGGCGTCCCCCGAAGCGATCGTCACGCGTTTGAAGGGCGACTTTTCCGCCGACGGAATCGACGCGAAATCGACCGTCAGCAGCTCGCTGACCTCCGGCAGCAGGGCGCTGCCGACGCCGGTACCGACCGTCTCGGTGACCGTGAACAGAAAATAGGTGTCGCGGGGCAGCGCAAGGCCCTCTGCGAGTACGCGTTCGATGGCGGCGATGACCGCCGCGGCACCGGCCTTGTTGTCGATATTGCGGCCGACGACGAAGCCGTTGTCGAGCAGTTCCGGATTGCTGTCGACGGCAATGAAATCGCCGACGTCGATACCGAGCCCGCGCACGTCCTCCGCGCAGAACACGGGCTCGTCCAGGCGCAGCTCGATGTGGTCCCAGCCGATCGGCACCGCGTCGACCCCGGCGTCGCGCGACACACCCCACTCGACGCGTGGCAGCAGGGTGCCGCGAAAGGCCCGTTCCTCGCTGAACAGGGTCACGCGTGCACCCTCGGCAAAGCGGCTGCTCCAGTAGCCGATCGGCGCCACCTCGAGCCGGCCGTCGGCGCGGATGCGCCGCACCATCGCGCCGATCGAGTCGACGTGGTTGACGATCGCGCGGGCCGTGCCGTCGCCCTGCTCCGGGCGCTCTGTGCCCGGCAGGCGCGCGCGGATCGTGCCGCGGCGGGTGATGTCGTAGTCGACGTCGAGCCGGTCGAGTTCGGCGGCTAGGTAACGGATCACCTCGTCGGTGAAGCCGCAGGGGCTCGGAATGGCCAACACGTCGAGCAGGACGCGACTGAGCGTATTGCGATCAATCATCGGGACCGGTCCTCGGCGCCTCGGCGGACTCGCGCACGCTGATCGACAGCGGGAACAGCAGGTCGATGAAGCGCTCGGCGGTCGGCTGGGGTTCGTGGTTGGCGAGCCCGACGCGTTCATTCGCCTCGATGATCACGTGACGAGGCTTGTCGGGCGCCTCGACGATGAAATCGAAGCCGACCACCGGGATATCGAGGTGTCGCGCCGCCTCCTCGGCGGCGGCGATCAACTGCGGGTGCAGATCGAAGGTCACGTCGTGGATGGTGCCGCCGGTGTGCAGGTTGGCGGTGCGCCGGACTTCCACGACGCGGCCGGTCTCGGGTACCGCATCGAGGCTGAGGTCCTGGCGGGCCAGGCAACGCTCGGTCTCGGCATCGATCGGAATGCTGCTCTCGCCCCCGGTCGCGGCGCTCCGACGCCGGCTCTGCTTCTCGATCAGGGTCTCGAGTCGGGTGACGCCGTCACCGATGACCTGCGGCGGCCGCCGCACCGCCGCGGCCACCACCTCGTAGCCGATGACGACGATGCGCAGGTCCTGACCGGGATGAAAGGACTCCAGCATGACGCGTTCACCGTAGCGGCGCGCCAGCTCGAGAGCCCGCTTCAGCTCCTGCTCGTTGCTGACACCGACCGAGATCCCCCGCCCCTGTTCGCCGATGGTCGGCTTCACGACGATCTCACCGTGTTTTTCCAGGAAGGCGACGTTGGCGTCCTGCTGACCGGCCAGCCGGAACGCGGGCGTACTGAGCCCCGCCTTGCGCAGCCAGCGGTGCGTGACGTACTTGTCCTGGCAGCGGCTCATCGCCACCGCCGACGTGAAATCGGACAGGGACTCGCGGCAGTTGACCTGCTTGCCACCGCGGCTGAGCCGGAAGTAGCCTTCTTCCGCGTCGAGAATCTCGACGGTGATGCCGCGCGAGCGCGCCTCGTCGACGATCAGGCGCGCGTACGGGTTCAGGCGTTCGTCGAGGTCCGGACCGAGGAACAGGTTCTCGTTGTAGGCGTTCTTGCTCTTCAGGGCAAACGTGTGAATCTGGCGAAAGCCGAGTTTGCGGTACAGCTGCTTGGCCTGCTCGTTGTCGTGCAGCACCGACAGGTCCATGTAGTGGCAGCCCGCCTCGCGCAGCATGTTGGCCAGGCTGCGCACCAGCAGTTCGCCGATCCCGGGACGCTGCGCCTGCGGATCGACCGCCAGGCACCACAGGCTGCTGCCGCGGCTCGGGTCACGGAACAGTTCGCGGTGATTGATGCCGGTCACCGTGCCGACGACGTCGCCGGTCAAGGCATCCTCGGCGACCAGGAACAGCAGCTTGCGTGAGTCGCGGCGCGACCAGACGTACTCGGGGTCGGTCGGCACCATGTCACGTTTCAGGTACAGCTGGTTCAACAACTCGGCGTCGATCCGGCTGGCAACCCGCCGCACCGTGACCTCGCCACGCGGGCTGATCTCGAGCGGCGCGTCGAGATCCAGGCGGAACGTGTCAGACGGATCGAGAAACAGCTGCTGCGGCGCCGCCGCGAGCACGACGTGCGGGTCGGCGACGTACATGGCGATATCCCGCTTGCCGCGGGATTCCTGCAGCATCTCGGTCGCGATATCGCCCGGGCTCGGGTAGGTGTGCCCCATGATCACCCGCCCCCAGCCGCAGTAGATCGACGCCTGCTCCTGCAGGCCCTCGCCGGCCTCTCCGGCCGCCAGCGCCGTCAGGTACTGGTAGGACGGGGGCTGGTCGACGAAGCGTTCGCAGCTGCGATCCGAGTCTGTGCCCACGGCTCAGATCCCCTGGCTCTGCAGCCACAGTTCGAGCAGTCCGAGCTGCCACAGCTTGGATCCGCGCAGCGGCGTAATGTGCTCGTCGGGCGCCTGCAGCAGGGTGTCGATGTAGTCCTGGCGCAGCAGGCCGCGGTGGCGTGCCCGGTGTCCGAGCAGCGCGTCGCGCACGTAGTCCAGCACCGGACCACGCAGGTATTTCAGGGCCGGGACCGGGAAGTACCCCTTGGGCCGGTCGATGACCGCGGCGGGAATCACCGAGCGCGCCGCCTCCTTGAGAATGAACTTGCCGTCGTCGGGCAGCTTGTGACGCGCCGGGATGCGTGCCGCGAACTCGACCAGGCGGTGATCGAGGAACGGCACGCGCGCCTCGAGACCCCAGGCCATGGTCATGTTGTCGACGCGCTTGACCGGGTCGTCGACGAGCATCACCGTCGTGTCCAGGCGCAGGGCCTTGTCCACCGGGTCGTCGGCGCCGGGAGCGGCGAAGGCCTCGCGCACGAACTCCCCGGCGACGTCCGCACTCTGGAACCGCGGACCGACCACGCTGAGGTACTCGTCGTGATCGCGGTCGAAGAAAGCCGCGCGGTAGGCGGCGAAAGGGTCTGCGGCAGACACCATCGGCGGGTACCAGTGGTATCCGGCAAATACCTCGTCCGCGCCCTGCCCGCTCTGTACGGCCTTGCAGCTGAGCGACACCTCCCGCGACAGCAGGTAGAAGCCGATGCAGTCGTGGCTGACCATCGGCTCGGACATCGCGTGGATCGCGTCGGGCAGATGGTCGAGCAGCTCCGAGGAGGCAACGCGGATCTGGTGATGCTGCGTACCGAACTCGGCGGCGACGATGTCCGAGTACTGGAACTCGTCGCCGCGCTCCTCGCCGACGCTCTCGAAACCGACCGAGTAGGTGTGCAGGCGGCCGACTCCGGCCTCCGCCATCAGGCCGACCAGAAGACTCGAGTCGACGCCGCCGGACAGCAGCACGCCGACGTCGACGGCCGCGAGCTGGCGGATGCGCACGGCTCGCCGCAGCTCGGCCAGCAGCTGTTCGCGCCAGTCCTCGAAAGACCGCTGTTCGTCTTCGGCGCTGCGCGTGTAATCGAGCCGCCAGTACGACTCCTGCGCGACGCTGCCGTCTGCCGCGACGGTCATCGTGTGACCGGGCGGCAGTTTGCGCACGCCGGCGAGCAGCGTCGCCGGCGCCGGCACCACGGCGTGGAAG
>CAZOUC010000162.1:0-6131 GCA_964582825.1 uncultured Enterobacteriaceae bacterium
CTCGTTTCCGTTCAGCCCAGGCCCGATTGTAGCTTGCCCGCCGGCGCCTCCCGCATGCAGAAGCGTTCGATCAGGGCCCGGTACAGCTCGACGGCCGGCCGTACCTGCGCGAGCTGCATGTGCTCGTCGGGCTGATGTGCCTGGTCGATCGACCCCGGTCCGAGTACGACCGTCTGCATGCCGAGTTGCTGCAGCATGGGGCCCTCGGTGGCGAAGGCCACTGCGCCGGCAGCGTGGCCGGTCAGTTCCTCGGCGGCACGCACCAGCGGAGAATCCGCCGCCTCGTCGAACGGCTCGACGCCCCCGATCAGCGATTCCCGCTCGAAGCGCAGCGCGCCGTCGGCAGCCAGGGCCTGCAGTCGGCGGTCGATCTCGGCGCGCAGCGCCTCCGGCTCCATGCCCGGCAGGGGACGAATGTCGAAGCTCAGCTCGCAATGGCCGCAGATCCGGTTGGGATTGTCGCCGCCGTGGATGGCCGCCAGGTTGAGCGTCGGAACGTTCACGTCGAACATCGGGTTGCGGTAACGCGCCTGCCAGTCGCGGCGCAGTGCCAGCAGTTCGCCCAGCACGCGGTGCATGCCTTCGAGCGCGTTGGCACCGAGCTGCGGGTTCGACGAGTGGCCGGAACGCCCGACCACCCGCACCGATTCCATCAGGATGCCCTTGTGGCAGCGTACCGGGCGCAGGCCGGTCGGCTCGCCGATGACCGCGTAGCGGCCGTGCGGCAGGCCGAGGCGCACCAGTTCACGGGCGCCGTCCATCGAGCTCTCTTCGTCGGCCGTCGCGAGCACGATCAGCGGCTCGCGCAGGTCGTCGGCGCGCAGCGCCCGCGCGGCCTCGATGACGATCGGGAAAAAGCCCTTCATGTCCGTCGCGCCAAGACCGTACAGGCGGCCGTCGCGCTCGGTCAGGCGCAGCGGGTCGACGTCCCAGAGTGATTCGTCGTACGGCACCGTGTCCGTGTGGCCCGACAGCACCAGGCCTCCCGGGCCGCTGCCGAGCGTGGCGATCAGGTTGGCCTTGTCACGGCGCCCCGGCAGTTCGAGGACGCGCGCCTCGAAGCCGAGCGCCTCGAGCCACTCGGCGAGCAGGTGGATCACGGCGATATTGCCCTGGTCGAAGCGCGGATCGGTGGAACTGACGGACGGCGCGGCCAGCAGCCGATCCAGCATCTTCAACAGGTCTGGTGGTGTCGCGGGCACGTTGGCAGCCTGGTCGATGACATGAGCTGAGTATACGCATGGCCCGGACCCGCAGGCCACGCGCCGTCGGGCCTTAGCAAATTCCCCGCCGGCATATGCTCCTGCTACCATCCCGCCGGGTGGAGGGAGCGCAGCGATGATCGACCTGAGCGGCGTGCCGGAATCGGAGCGCGACGCCGTGGCCGGACTGTGGCGTCTGCTGCTGGAACGACCGGAAATCGAGGCGGCGCCGCCGGCCGTACTGGCGCAGGCGCCCCTCGTGCTGGGCTGCAGCCAGTACGTCCGCGAACAATGCCAGCGGCACCCCGAACGCCTGGCCGGGCTCGTCGCCAGCGGCGAGCTGTTGCGGGCCCGCGAAGAGGCGGAGTTTGCGCAGTGCCTGCGCGCCGACCTCGAGTCCGCGCAGGACGAAGCCGCCCTGCAGCGCTTGTTGCGCCAGCGCCGGCAGCGGGAAATGCTGCGCATCGTCTGGCGTGATCTCGGCGGTGTCGCGCCGCTGCGGGAGACGGTCAGCGAACTGTCGGCGCTGGCCGACGCGGCGCTCGACGCGGCCCTCGAGTGGCACCACGAACGCCTCGTGAGCCGCCACGGTCAGCCCCGCGGCGCGGCCAGCGGCGAGCCGCAGCGCCTGGTGGTACTCGGCATGGGCAAGCTCGGTGGGCGGGAGCTGAACCTGTCGTCCGACATCGACCTGATCTTCGCGTATCCGCAGGCCGGCAGCAGCGACGGCGAGCGGCCGCTCAGCAACCAGGAATTCTTCACCCGGCTCGGACAGGCACTGATTCGCAGCCTCGACGCGCACACCGTGGACGGATTCGTGTTCCGCGTCGACATGCGTCTGCGGCCGTACGGGGACAGCGGCGCGCTGGTGCTCAACTTCGACGCCATGGAGGAGTACTACCAGGACCAGGGCCGCGACTGGGAACGCTACGCGATGATCAAGGCACGAGTCGTCGCCGGAGACCGTCAGCGAGGTCGAGACCTGCTGGCGCTGCTGCAGCCGTTCACCTATCGCCGATACCTCGATTTCAGCGCCTTCGAGGCATTGCGCTCGATGAAGGAACTCATCAACCGCGAGGTGCGGCGGCGCGGCATCGGCGACGACGTCAAGCTCGGCGCCGGCGGCATCCGCGAGATCGAGTTCATCGTGCAGAGCTTCCAACTGATCCGCGGCGGCCGTGAGCCCGCCCTGCAGCGCACCGGTCTGCTGGACACGCTCGACGTGCTGGAAGCCGAGAGCCTGCTCCCGGCAGCGGTGGCGCAGGAGTTGCGCGTGGCGTACCTGTTCCTGCGTCGCCTCGAGCACCGCCTGCAGGCCTGGCAGGATCGACAGACACAGGCGCTGCCCGCCGACGACGTGGGTCGCCGACGCCTGGCCCGCGCGATGGGCCACGACGACTGGACCGCCCTGGCGGCCGATCTCGAGGCGCACCGACGCACGGTACGCCGCCACTTCGCCGCGTTGATTCGCAGCGAGCAGCCGCAGGACCGGCCGGAGTCGGTCGCGGCACCGGGCTGGCAGGCGTTCTGGGACGGGCTGGCTGACCGCGAGGCGGCACTGGCGCAGCTCGAGGCGGCCGGCTTCGAAGACGCCGGGGAAAGCTGGCAGCGGCTGAACGCCCTGCGCACCAGCCGTACAGCGCTGGCACTGCAGGGAACCGGACGCGAGCGTCTCGACCGCTTCATGCCGCTGTTCCTGCGTGCCCAGGCAGACACCGGCCGGCCGTCTTTGAGCCTGGAGCGCTCGCTGCCGCTGGTAGAGGCGGTGATGCGTCGCTCGGCTTACCTCGTGCTCCTCGAGGAGAATCCTGCCGCGCTCGAGCAGCTGTTGCGCCTGTGTCTGGCCAGCCCGATGCTCGCCGAGGAGCTGAGTCGCCACCCGGTCCTGCTCGATGAACTGCTGGACAGCAGCCAGCTCTATACCCTGCCGGACCGCGACCGCCTGCGCAGCGAACTGCAGCAGCAGATGCTGCGCATCGAACTCGACGATCTCGAGGGACAGATGGAGGCGCTGCGCTACTTCCGCCTGGCGCAGGGCCTGCGCGTCGCCGCCTGCGAAATTTCCGAAACCCTGCCGTTGATGAAGGTCAGCGACTATCTGACCTTTCTCGCCGAGGTCATCGTCGACAGCGTGCTGACGATCTGCCGTCGCCGGCTCGTCACCCGTCACGGGCGACCGCGCCGCCCCGACGGGGCGGCGGCGGACGAGGAGTTCCAGGTCGTGGCCTAAGGCAAGATGGGTGGCCTGGAGATGAGCCACGGCTCGGACCTCGACCTCGTCTTCCTGCATGACGGCGCCGCCAGCGGTGCGACCGACGGGGAGCGGCCGATCGATGCGCTGCAGTTTTTCACCCGTCTGACCCAGCGCATGATTCACCTGCTGACCACGGCCACCAGCCTCGGACGGCTGTACGAGGTGGATGTCCGCCTGCGGCCCTCGGGCGCGGCGGGCCTGCTGGTGGCGACGCTGGAATCGTTTCGCCGCTACCAGCTCGAGGAAGCCTGGACCTGGGAGCGGCAGGCCCTGGTGCGGGCGCGCCCGGTGGCCGGTTCGGCGCAGCTCGCCGCGGCCTTCGACGCGGTGCGTCGCGAGGTGCTGTGCCAGCGCCGGGACGCGGCGCAGCTCGCGGCGGACGTCGTCGCGATGCGGGAGCGGATGCGCGAGCACCTGCTCAGGTCTCCGCCCCCGGCCGGCGGTGATTTTCATCTCAAGCATTCGCCCGGCGGTATCGTCGATATTGAATTTATGGTGCAATACGCGGTTTTGGCGTGGTCTGCGGACCATCCGAAGCTGGCGGACTATACCGACAACGTACGCATTCTCGAATCGCTCCGCGACAGCGGCCTGTTTGCCGCCGACGCAGCGACCCGTCTGACCGAGGCCTACAAGGCGTTTCGATCCGCGCAGCACCGCCTGGTGCTCGAGCAGCGCGGCGACTGGGTCCCGGGCTCCGATTTCGAAGATCACGTCGAGGTGGTCCGGCAGCAGTGGGCGCGGCTGTTCGGCGCTCCTGCGGACACGGTTGCTGGCGTCGGGAAATGACGGGTCTCCGCAGGTCGGAGCGAGGAGTGCACTATGTCCATGGCGGATAGAGACGGCGTTATCTGGCTCGACGGCGAGCTGGTGCCCTGGCGCGAGGCGACGGTGCACTGCCTGACGCACACCCTGCACTACGGCCTCGGCGCCTTCGAAGGCGTGCGCGCCTACGACACCGAAGCCCGCGGCACCTGCATATTCCGGCTGCAGGCGCACACGCGTCGTCTGTTCGATTCCACGCACATCCTCGGTATCCGGATTCCCTACACCCCGCAGGAACTCAACGAGGCGCAGAAGCTGGTGGTCCGGGAGAACGGCCTGCGCGAGTGCTACCTGCGGCCGATGTGCTTTCTCGGCAGCGAGGGGATGGGGCTGCGCGTCCAGAACCTCAGCGTGCGGACGATGATCGCCGCCTGGGAGTGGCCCTCCTACATGGCGCCGGAAGCCCGTGAGCGCGGCATCAAGGTGCGATGCTCGAGCTACACCCGCCACCACGTCAACATCTCCATGTGCAAGGCCAAGGCCAATGGTCACTACATCAACTCGATGCTGGCCCTGCGCGAGGCGCTCGAGTCCGGCGCCGACGAGGCCCTGCTGCTCGACAACGAGGGCTACGTCAGCGAGGGCAGCGGCGAGAACATCTTCATCGTTCGTGGCGGCCGGCTTCACACGCCGGAGTTGACCTCCTGTCTCGACGGCATCACCCGCGACACCCTGATCCAGCTGATCCGTGACCTCGGGCTCGAGCTCGTCGAACGCCGTATCACCCGCGACGAGGTGTACATCGCCGATGAGGCGTTCTTCACCGGGACGGCGGCCGAGGTGCTGCCGATTCGCGAACTCGACGGCCGGGTGATCGGCGATGGCCGGCGCGGGCCGATCACGACCCAGCTGCAACAGATGTATTTCGACGTGGTGCACGGGCGCAGCGAACAGCACGGCGACTGGCTGACGCCGGTCGCTGGCTGATTCCGGCCGATGGCCCCGGGCCCGAGGGTCCTGCTCACCGGTGCCGGCGGCCAGCTCGGGCAGGCGCTGCAGCGCAGCGCCCCGGCCGCGGCCACGGTGCTGGCAGTCACCCGCGCGGACCTCGATATCGGCGACGCCCGCTGTGAGCAGGCGGCGGTCGACATGGCGCCGACCCTGATCATCAACTGCGCGGCCTACACCGCCGTCGACGGGGCGGAGTCCGCTGCCGAACAGGCCTTCACCGTCAATGCGCACGGCGCCGAACGCCTGGCGCGGGCGGCACAGCGCTGCGGCGCCCGCCTGCTGCACGTGTCGACCGATTTCGTGTTCGATGGCCATGCCTCGCGGCCCTACCGGGTCGATGCCGACCCCGCGCCGCTCGGGGTGTACGGGGCGAGCAAGGCCGAGGGTGAGCGTCGCGTGCGCGCGGCGGGCGGCAGCAGCGCCCACGTCGTGCGTACCGCCTGGCTCTACTCCAGCCACGGCAGCAACTTCCTGCGGACGATGCTGCGCCTGATGGGCGAACGCGACGAGCTCGGTGTCGTGGCCGACCAGGTCGGCAGCCCGACCCGTGCCGAAGGCCTGGCGCAGGCTCTGTGGCGCCTCGCCGAGGCCCCTGAGCTGCCGCCGGTGCTGCACTGGACCGATCTCGGCGTCGCCAGCTGGTACGACTTCGCCGTAGCGATCCAGGAGGAGGCCCTGGCGCGCGGCCTGCTGGCGCGAGCGATACCGATCCGACCGCTGCGCACGGAGGACTACCCGACGCCGGCACGGCGCCCGCCTTACAGTGTCCTCGACAAGTCCGGCGCGCCGGACGTCTGGCAAGGCCTGGGCCGCCACTGGCGCGTTGCCCTGCGCGCCGCCCTCGATGAACTGGCCGGGGAGGCGGCCTGATGGCGACCCTGCTGGTGACCGGCGGCGCC
>CAZOUC010000163.1:0-6110 GCA_964582825.1 uncultured Enterobacteriaceae bacterium
CTCCGCCCCTTCCCGCTCCAGCCGACGGCGCTCGACGCCGGGCTGTGGCGACGCCACCCAGTCCAGGTCCTCGGTGGCGACGACCACCGGCCGGGAAAAGTCCATGTTCAGGTTGACGTCGTTCATATAGTGGCTCCTGAGCCGGGCAACGGTCGTCCGCGTACCCCTGCGTACATGATGAGTCTCCCGGGGTGCACCTGGCCACGCCCGTCGCAGCGACGGCTCGCTGCCTAAGCGGCGAACCGGCAGGCAAGCCGCACAGCACGCTGTTATCGGAAGAGCATACGGGTAATGAGCCGTTTCGGTCTTTTTACGACGCTCGCCCTGTGCGCAATGCTAATCGCTGCGCCGGGACGGGCCCACACGGCACCGCTCATCGACTTCGCCCCCGGCTGGGACCCGGAGGCGCGCGAGCGCCTGACGAGCTGGATCGATTCGGTTGCCGCGGCGACCCGCCTCGTTTACGGCGAACTGCCGCAGCCGTCGGTCGTCGTCGAAGTCGTTGCGCACGAGAGCGCACGTGAGACCGTTCCGTGGGCCCGGGTGATCCGCGGCGATCCGAGCCGGCTGCGCCTGTACGTGAACCCGTCAGCGAGTCTCGAGCAGCTGCGCCGGGACTGGACCGCGTACCACGAATTCGCGCACCTGTTCATCCCCTTTCCCGGCAACCGGGACATCTGGTTCACCGAAGGCCTGGCCTCCTACTACCAGAACGTGATCCAGGCCCGCGCCGGTGAGCTGACGGCGGAACAGGCCTGGAGCAAGCTGCTCGCCGGCTTCCGGCGCGGCGCCGCGGACGATCGGATGGCCCACCTGACCCTTGCGGAACTGAGCCCGCGCATGTGGTCCACCCGCAGCTACATGCGCGTGTACTGGTCCGGCGCCTACTACTGGCTGCATGTGGACCTGACTCTGCGCCGCCGGGGGTACTCCCTGGACCAGGCCCTGGCGGGCCTGCGCGCCTGCTGCCTGCGCCCGTCGCAGACCTGGACCGCAGGCAGCCTGGCAACGCGCCTCGACGACATCGCCGGCGGCAGCGAATTCACCCGGCTCATGGAGGCCGTAGCGGACTCCCGCGCGATGCCGGATTTCGCGGACCTGCTGCGGCGGCACGGTCTGGCGGCGGATGGCCGCGGCATCGACGCCAGCGGCGCCCCGTCCTGGGTCCGCGCGGTGATGACCCCTTCACACCATCCCACTCACGGCACCTGGCGCGGAAGCGAGCCGACACGGTGAACTGACCCGACGATTTGCTGCGTATAATCCGATCGGGTGAGCCATAATTGCGTACCGGAACACGCAAGCTAGACGACGCATAACAGGGGGACATCCGTGAATCATTCGTCGGCATCCGGGTCCCGGATCCGGTCTGCCCCGGCTCGGTTGGCATTCCAGTCCGGAGCCGCGACACCGCAGAGTCTGGTGGCGATGCTGGTGGTGCTGGCCACCGCCTGGCTGTTGTGGTCCGGTTACCTGAAACCGCTGCTGCTCGGCCTCGGTGCGTTTTCCTGCCTGTTGACGCTCTATCTGGCTTATCGGATGGGGTTCTTCGCTCGCGCCGCCGAACTGCCCGGCCTGCTCCCCCGCCTGCCCGCCTACTGGCTGTGGCTGCTCAAGGAAATCGTCAAGTCCAGTTACAACGTCGCGCGGATCGTGCTGTCGCCGACGCTGCCGATCAGCCCGACCCTGGCGCGCATCAAATCCGACCCGCACGGCGAGATCAGCCAGGTGATCCTGGCCAACTCGATCACCCTGTCGCCCGGCTCGATCACCATCGACATCCACGACGAGGAGTTGCTGGTGCACTGCATCACGCACCGCAACGCCGAAGACGTCATCGAGGGTGAGGGCAATCGACGCGCCGGCCGCCTGGAGCGCCACCGGTGACGATGCTGGCGGTCGTATCGATCGCGATCCTGGTGACGATGGTGCTGGCAGTGATCCGCGCCATCCGCGGACCGTCGGTTTACGATCGCGTGCTGGCCGCCAACATGTTCGGCACCAAGACCGTTCTGCTGCTGGCGGTGATCGCGTACCTCTCCGGCCGCTCGGACTTCCTCGACCTGGCCCTGGCTTACGCACTGATCAACCTGGTCGGCGTCCTCGCCGTGCTCGAGTTCGTGCAGAACCGTTCCGGCAAGGTGCGCAAGCTGCACGAGGCCGGGGATTGACGCGATGGAGACGATCGTCACACTGCTCAGCTGGTTCCTGCTCGCCATCGGCGGCTTCTGCGTCCTGGTGGGTGGCATCGGCATCCTGCGCATGCCGTCGTTCTACCCGCGTGTGCACGCGGCGAGCCTCACCGACACGATGGGCACCATCGCCCTGTTCCTGGGCCTGCTGCTGCATTCGGGACTGACGCTGGCCACGGTGAAACTGTTCGCGATCCTGCTGTTCCTGCTGCTGACCGGGCCGGCGGCCACCTACGCGCTGGTCAACGCCGCGCTGATGTCGGGCATGAGGCCCGACGCGCCGCTGCTCGACGGCACCGGAGAGCACCCCAAAGGCGACGGAGAGCCGGGCTCATGACCTTCGTCTTCTCGCTGTTCCTGTTGACCCTGCTGGTCATCGTCGCGGTCGCGATCGTGCAGGCGCAGAACCTGTTCGTCGCGGTCATGCTGACCTCGATCTTCAGCCTGCTGATGGCGGCCAACTTCTTCGTGCTCGACGCCGCCGACGTGGCGCTGACCGAGGCGGCGGTCGGGGCCGGCGTTACCACAATGATCTTCCTGAGCGCCCTGTCGCTGACCGCCCAGGAAGAGCGATACGTCAGCCGCGGGCGGCTGATCGCGGTAGCAGTCGTGATCGTGACGACGGGCCTGCTGCTGTACGCGACCATCGACACGCCCAACCTCGGCGATCCGAACGCGCCGGTGCACCAGCACGTGGCGCCGTTCTACCTGGACAATACCTACGAACTGATGGGCTTCCCGAACGTGGTCACTGCGGTGCTGAGCAGTTTTCGCGGCTACGACACCCTCGGCGAGGTGTTCGTGGTGTTCGCCGCCTGTATCGGCGTGCTGTTCGTGCTCGACGCGCGCAAGGGCGAAGGCCCGATGTACTCACAGCGCGAGCACGCGGGTCTGCGCCACCACATGATTCCGCAGGTGGTCGGGCGCCTGCTGGCGCCGTTCATCCTGCTGTTCGGCCTGTACACGCAGTTTCACGGCGAGTACGGGCCGGGCGGCGGCTTCCAGGCCGGCGCCATCGTAGCCGCGGGGATCATTCTTTACGCCCTGCTCGAAGGCGAGCAGGCGGCGCTTCGCGCCGTACCGCGCGGCTTCCTGCTCGCCCTGGTCGTCGGCGGCGCCAGCCTGTTCGGCGGCGTCGGCGTGCTGTGCATGCTGCTGGGCGGCGCCTTCCTGGACTACTCGGTGCTGCTGCCCGAGCCCGTGTTCTCGCGCCAGATCGGCATCATCGCCATCGAGCTCGGTGTCGGCATGGCGGTGTGCGGCGCGCTGCTGTCGATATTCCACGCCTTCGCGGCCCGCACCCAGCTCGCAGGGAACCCCGATGAGCCTGCTTGAGATCCTCGGGCACTTCAATTACTGGGTGTTCGTGATCCTGCTGATGGTCGGATTCTCCGCGATTATCGTGAAGACCAACCTGATCAAGAAGCTGATCGGCCTGTCGATATTCCAGTCGGCCGTGTTCCTGATGTACATCACCATGGACAAGGTCGAGGGTGGCACCGCGCCGATTCTCAAGAAGGGCCAGGACCTGATCTACTCGAATCCGCTGCCGCAGGTGCTGATCCTCACCGCCATCGTGGTCGGTGTCGCGACCCTGGCGCTGGGCCTGGCCATCGTCGTACGCATCAACGAGCGCTACGGCACCATCGAAGAAAAAGACATCCTGGACGCGGACTGAGGCATGACACTGACCGAACACCTGCCCGCGCTGCAGGTCATCGTGCCGATGCTCGCCGCCCCGCTGGTCGTGCTGTTGACGGGCCCCGGCCTGGCCTGGGCCGCGACCGCCGCGGTCAGCACCCTGACGCTCATCATCGCGATCGAAATCGCGTCCATGACCCTCGGCGGACAGACCCTGCACTACGCGATGGGCGGCTGGGAGGCGCCTATCGGTATCGTGCTGGAGATCGACAGCTTCAGCGCGCTGGTGTTGCTGGTGGTGGCCGGCGCCAACGCGCTGGCGATCCTGGCCGGCCGGCGCAGCGTCGACTCCGAGATCGAAGTCCATCGCCAGCCGATGTTCTACGCCGCCTGGCTGCTGAGCCTGGCGGGCCTCACGGGCATGGTGGTATCCGGCGACGCATTCAACATCTTCGTATTCATGGAGATCTCCTCTCTCGCCGCCTACATCCTGATCGCCGGCGGGCCCAACCGCCGCGCCCTGCCCGCCGTGTTCAAGTACCTGATCATGGGCACCGCCGGGGCGACCTTCTACCTGATCGGCGTCGGCCTCATCTACATGATGACCGGCACCCTGAACCTCCTGGATATGGCGGACCGCATCGGCGACGTCGAGGGATTGCGCCCGCTGTTCGTCGCCGCCGGCTTCATCACCGTGGGCCTGGCGCTGAAGGCAGCGCTGTTCCCGCTGCACGTCTGGCTGCCCAACGCCTACGCCTACGCGCCGCACATGGTCACGGCGATGATGGCGGCCTGCGGCACCAAGGTGGCGATCTACGTGACGATGCGCCTCGATTTCGCGGTATTCCAGCCAAGCCTGAGCGGCCACGAGCTGCAGTTCACCCTGTTCCTGATGCCGCTGGCCCTGCTCGGCATCGTCGTCGCCTCGGCGGTGGCCATGTACGAGGGGCACATCAAGCGCCTGCTGGCCTTCTCGTCGGTGGCTCAGATCGGCTACATCCTGCTCGGCGCCAGCCTGCTCACCGTCGACGGCGTCGCCGCCAGCGCCATCCACGTGTTCAATCACGCCATCGCGAAACTGTCGCTGTTCCTCGCCGTCGGAGCGCTGGCAATGCGTTACTCGGGCCTGTGCGTCGACGACCTGGCCGGTGCCGGGCGCACGATGCCACTGACCAGCGCCGCCTTCGTGCTGGCCGCCTTCAGCCTGATCGGCGTGCCCGGCACCGCCGGCTTCATCAGCAAATGGATGCTGATCGGCGCGCTGATGAACCACGGCACCTTCGGCCTGGTGATGGTCGCCATCGTGCTGGTCAGCTCCCTGATGGCGGTGGTGTACATCTGGCGGGTCGTCGAGACCCTGTACTTCAAGCCGGCCGTCGACGGCGCGCCGTCCACGCCCGGTGAGGCGCCGTTCGCGCTGCTGCTGTTCACCCTGGTCGCCGCCGCGCTGAACCTCGTGTTCGGCATATTCCCGCAGTACCCGGTGGCGCTGGCCGAGCAGGCGGCAACGATGCTGGTGGTGGTGGGATCGTGAGCGCGCAGACCGCCATCGCCCTCGCCCTGCTGGTGCCGCTGGTCGGCGCCGCCCTGATCGCACTGGCGGGCCGATTCAGTGCCAACCTCCGCGAGACGGCGACGCTGCTGACCGCCTCCTGCCTGGCCTACGTGGTCTGGAGCCTGCTGCCGGGCCTGCTGGACGGCGAACGCCCGGCATTGCACGTCAGCGAGCTGCTGCCGGGACTGTCGATCGCGTTCCGCGTCGAGCCGCTCGGCATGCTGTTCGCGACGCTGGCGTCCGGTCTGTGGATCGTCAACTCGGTCTACTCGATCGGCTACATGCGCGGCAACAAGGAGAAGCACCAGACGCGCTTCTACACCTGTTTCGCGCTGTCGCTGGCCGCGACGATGGGCGTCGCGTTCTCCGCCAACCTGTTCACGCTGTTCCTGTTCTACGAAATCCTGACACTGTCGACTTACCCGCTGGTGTCCCACAAGGGCGACCCTGCGACGGTGCGCTCGGCGCGCATCTATCTGGGGCTGCTGCTGACCACGTCGATCGGCCTGTTCCTGCCCGCGATCATCTGGACCTACGTGGTCGCCGGCCACGGCGATTTCGTCATGGGCGGGATTCTCGAGGGGCACATGAGCGGACCGGCGGTTGGCCTGCTGCTCGGCCTGTTCGTGTTCGGGATCGGCAAGGCCGCGGTGATGCCGGTGCACCGCTGGCTGCCGGCGGCCATGGTCGCGCCGACGCCGGTCAGCGCCCTGCTGCACGCC
>CAZOUC010000164.1:0-6107 GCA_964582825.1 uncultured Enterobacteriaceae bacterium
AAGCGCATGCCGCCGTGGGTCAGGGTCGGGCCGTCCTCGACCACCAGCACCCGCTTGCGGCTGAGCTCGCGCTCGCTGTCACAGTGTATCGGTGAACGACCGAGTACGACCCGGGCCCCGGGGTTCACCGCGGCGATGGTCGCACGCAGCGCGTTCAACTGCTCCGGCGTGGCGCTGTCCGACTTGGCGATAACGGCGACGTCGGCCATTCGCAGCGCCGTCTCACCCGGGTGGTAGCGGGTTTCGTCACCGGCGCGCAGGGGGTCGAGCAGCACGATCAGCAGGTCGGTCTCCAGGAAGCTGAGGTCGTTGTTGCCGCCATCCCAGATCAGCAGGTCGGCGTCGTCTTCGGCCAATCGCACGATGCGCTCGTAGTCGATCCCGGCGTACACGATGCTGCCGGCTTCGATGTGCGGCTCGTACTCCTCACGTTCCTCGATCGTACATTCGGCGACGGCCAGGTCCTCGAGGCTCCGGAACCGCTGCACGGCCTGGCGTTGCGGATTGCCGTAGGGCATCGGATGGCGGATCGCCGCCGCCTGCATACCCCGCTCCCGCAGCAGGCCTGCCAGCCAGCGCGCGACCTGCGACTTGCCGCAGCCGGTGCGCACGGCGCAGATGCCGACCACCGGACGCCGGGCCGCGATCATCGTGTGCTGCGGCGATGGCAGCACGAAGTCCGCACCGAGGGCCAGCACTTCGGACGCCTTGTGCATCAGCGTCTCGTGGCTGACGTCGCTGTACGAGAACAGGCAGCAGTCGACGCGCTGCTCACGTATCAGCTCCGGCAATTCCCGCTCGGGCACGATCGGGATGCCTTCCGGGTACAGTTCGCCGGCCAGCTCGGCCGGGTAGCGGCGCTGGTCGATGTGGGGAATCTGCGTCGCCGTGAACGCGACCACCTCGACCCCGGGGTCGTGGCGGTACAGCAGGTTGAAATTGTGAAAATCGCGGCCGGCGGCGCCGAGAATCACGACGCGCCGGCGGGCTGGACCGGACATCGGATCAGTAAGACTCTTCGACCTGGGACTCCTCGGAGACCTCCATCTGCTCGAGCAGGTCGATCGCAATCGAGACGAAATCACTGTCGGTGACGATGCCGCGCAATACGCCGTCGCGGACTACCGGCAGGCATCCGAGCTTGTGACGCTGCATCAGCAACGCCGCGGCGCGCAGGCTGTCGCGCTCGTCGATGGTCAAGGGGTCACGCGTCATCAGCTCGGACAGGGCGACGAAGCGCTCCTTGTCACGGTGGGCCTCCGCTTCGTCCAGCAACTGCGAGTCGGCGGCGGCGAGCACGTCGCGGTGGCTGACGATTCCGAGCAGTTTGCCGTCCGCAACGATCGGCAGGTGCCGGATGCGCCTTTCGATCATCAGCGCGCGGGCCTCGGCCAGCGAATTGTCCGGACCCAGGGTCTTGAGGTCCGTACTCATGAATTCCGCAACCGTGAACATGGCGGTTCTCCCTGAATGATTCAACCCACTTCTTGCAGGCTGACTTCATGCTAGGCAGCAGGTGCCGCGTCCGCCTTGACGCCAGTCAAGCCTCGCTTCTCACGCGGCCGCATTGTCAACCAAATTATGGCTTTTAGGTTGACAATGCGGCGGCGCTGGTTACTCTGGGCAGCCGTCGCCTGCACTCCGGACGGTCCCGATGACGATTCGACACGACTGGCAGCACGAGGAAATCGCCGCCCTGATGGACCGGCCGTTCATCGACCTGGTGCACCGCGCCCAGACCCTGCACCGACAGCACTTCGACCCCAACGCGATCCAGGTCAGCACGCTGATGTCGATCAAGACCGGTCGGTGTCCGGAAGACTGCGCCTACTGTCCGCAGAGCAGCCGCTACGACACCGGTCTGGAGCCCACCGGACTCGCCGCCGTCGAGGAGGTGCTGGCGCAGGCGCACCGGGCTCGTGACGCCGGCGCCAGCCGCTTCTGCATGGGCGCGGCCTGGCGATCGCCGAAGGACCGCGATCTGCCGGCACTGCTGGCGATGATCGAAGGGGTCAGGGCGCTCGGCATGGAAACCTGCATGACCCTTGGCATGCTCAGCGGAGCGCAGGCACAGCGTCTGGCCCAGGCCGGGCTCGACTACTACAACCACAACCTGGATACCTCGCCCGGCTACTACGGCGAGATCATCTCGACGCGCAGCTACCAGGACCGGCTGGACACCCTGGAACGCGTACGCGCGGCTGGCATGAAAGTCTGCTGCGGCGGCATCGTCGGCATGGGCGAGACACCCGGCGACCGGATCGGCCTGCTGCAGCAGCTCGCCAACCTGCCTGACCACCCGGAAAGCGTTCCGATCAACCTGCTGGTCCGCGTCGAGGGCACGCCGCTGGCGGACACCGAGGACCTGGACCCCTTCGACTTCCTGCGCTGCATCGCCGTCGCCAGGATCCTGATGCCGGCTTCGTGGATCCGCCTGTCCGCCGGTCGGGAGCAGATGAACGACCAGACGCAAGCGCTCGCCTTTCTGGCGGGCGCCAACTCGATCTTCTACGGTGACCGCCTGTTGACGACGGCCAACCCCCAGCACGAACAGGACCGACGCCTGTTCGCGCGGCTCGGCCTGACCGAACTCGATGCCGGACCGGTCCACCGCGCGCCACACGAGGCGCAGCTCCCGACCTGAGGTCGCCTTGTCGTCACGGACTTGCGCTAGGCTGTCGGGAGATCGACCATAGTCCGGCACAGCCCGACCGCAGTCCAACGCTCGTGATCACAGAACTCATCAGCCTGCCCTTCGCCACCGCGCCGCGCGAGACCCTGTACCACTACACCTCGTTCAGCGGCGTGCTGGGCATCGTCGGCACCCGCATGCTGCGCGCCAGCGACATCCGCTACATGAACGATTCGGCGGAGATGCGCCACACCGCGGACCTGGTGCGCCACGAAATCGGCCGGCGCCTGGCCGCCGGCGACGACCACCCGCGCCTGTTGAACCAGTTCCAGGACTGGATCAGCCAGCGCGTCATATCGGGCCACATGCTGTTCGGCGCCTCGTTCCGCGCCAACGGCAACCTGCTCAGCCAGTGGCGCGGCTACAGCGTGCACGGCAAAGGCGTCAGCCTCGGATTCGCGCCGGAGCACATCATCGGCTGCGCCGCCGCGCAGGGCTTCCAGGTTGGCCAGTGCCTTTATGATCCGGCGCAGCAGCGCGAACTGATCACGCGGCTGATCGACGCCATCGAGACCATCGCCGCACAGCAGGACGAGGCCGGCGAGCGGCGCCCCGGAGACCCCTACCAGGCCGTCTTCGAGGCCGTCGAAGCGGACATCCTGCGCCTGGCCGCCCTGCTCAAGCACCCCTCATTCGAGGAGGAGCAGGAGTGGCGGATCGTCTCGCCGGTGGTCACCGAGATCTGCGAGGCGCCGATTCGCTTTCGCGAGGGCGCCTCGATGCTGGTGCCCTACTACGAATTCCAGCTGTGGACCGACACGCGGCCGATGCAGCTCGAACACGTGTGGCTCGGCCCGACCTCGCACAGCAACCAGTCGATGACCTCGCTGGACATGTACCTGCGCCAGCAGGGCGTGTTTCCGAGCCTCGGCATCAGCTACTGCCAGATACCCTATCGCCAGAAGTGAGCGACCCGCGCCGCGGGACGGCTGCTATCATCGCCGCTGCGCCCGAGCAGTCGTGAGCCCCGGCAATGACCGCAAGCACGCCCAGCGACAGACTCCGATGTTGAGCCCCGCGCATTGGCAGGCCGCCGGCAGCGCAGCGTCGCTGCGGCAGCAGCGCCTGTTCTACCGCGACAGTGCAGGCGACGCGCCCTGCGTGCTGCTCCTGCACGGCTTTCCCACCAGCAGCTACGACTGGCAGCACCTCTGGCCGCTGCTCGGCGCGCGTGTCCGCCTGATCGCGCCGGACCTGCTCAGCTTCGGCTTCAGTGCCAAGCCACATCCGCATCGCTACTCGATCCACGAACAGGCGGACCTCGTGGAGGCGCTGCTGGAGCATCTCGGCATCGACCGCTGTCACCTGCTGGCGCACGACTACGGCGACACCGTCGCGCAGGAACTGCTGGCGCGCGACAATGCCCGTGCTCCAGGGCAACGCCACTACCCGAGCTGCAGCCTGCTCAACGGCGGCCTGTTTCCCGAGACGCACCGGGCCCGCACGATCCAGAAGCTGCTGCTGTCGCCGATCGGACCCCTGGTCAACCGGCTCAGTGGCCGCGGCAGCTTCGGGCGCAGCTTCAGTGCTGTGTTCGGTCCGCACACACGACCGGACGAGCAGGAACTCGACGCATTCTGGAGCATCATCCTGCACGACGGCGGCAAACGGGTGTTCAGCGACCTGATCGGCTACATGCGCGAACGACGCGAGCACCGACAGCGCTGGGTCGACGCACTGACTGACTTCGCCGGTCCGCTGCAGTTGATCAATGGCTCGCTGGACCCGGTTTCGGGCGCCCACATGGTGCGGCGCTTTCGGGAAGTCGTCGCGCCGGAGCGCCGCGAGCCCGGCGACGTGATTGTCGAGCTGCCGCAGATCGGTCACTATCCGCAGTGGGAAGACGCCGAGGCGGTAGCGGCCGCCTACCTCAGTTTTCTCGATTCACAGCAAGGAGCAGAACCGTCTTCATGAGCAGTTGGGATACCCTGATCAAGAACGCCCTGGTATTCGACGGCAGCGGCGAGGCGCCGGTGCGCAAGGACATCGCGGTGCGTGACGGCCGCGTCGTGGCCGCGGGTCTCGACCTCGACGCGGGGCAGGCGACACACCTGGTCGACGCGACGGACCTGTACCTGCTGCCCGGGCTCGTCGACGTCCACACGCATTTCGACCTCGAGGTCGAAGTCGCGCCAGGGCTGCCCGAAGCCGTGCGCCACGGCACGACCACGGCGGTCGTTGCCAACTGCTCGCTGGGCCTTGCTTTCGGCAACCAGCGTCGCGATGGCCAGGACCCGATCGTCGACTGCTTTGCACGCGTCGAGAACATCCCGAAGCCGGTGCTGCGCAAGGTGGCGGACCGGGCCACCTGGAGCGACAGCGCCGACTACCTCGCCCACCTCGACGCGCTGCCGCTCGGCCCGAACATCGTGCCGATGATTCCGTACTCGATGCTGCGCATCGAAGCCATGGGCCTGCAGGCCAGTGTCGAGCGCGACCCGGACCCGGCAGAACGCGAGCGCATGCGCGAACTGCTCGAAAAGGGCATGCGTGAAGGTTACGCCGGCTTTTCCACCGACGCCCTGCCCTTCCACTACCTGGCCAACGCGCCGAACACGCGCAAGCCGATTCCGTCGCAGTTCGGCAGCTACCGTGAACTGAAGCAACTGACCGACGTCGTGCGCCGCCACGATCGAGTCTGGCAGGCGACACCGCCGAAGGACCGGCCCCTGAACGTCTTCCGACTGTTCGGCCTGACCAGCGGCCGCCTGTTCGGCAGGCCCCTGCGCGTGACGGCGGTTGCCGCCCTGGACGTGGCGTCGAACCGCGGCCTGCTGCGACTCGGTCGGCTGCTGAGCCGTGCCCTGAACAGTCGCCTGCTGCGCGGCCACTTCCGGCTGCAGGCCCTGGCAGCCCCGTTCAAGACCTGGGCCGAAGGTCCGATCACGCCGCTGGCCGAGGAGATTCCGCCACTGCGCCGGCTCAACGAGCCCGATCTCGAAGACCGCGACGCGCGTGACCAGATCATGGCCAGCGCCGAGTGGCAGCAGGCGTTCCTCGCGATGTGGCGTGACGGCAAGTCGGGCTGGAGCCTGGCCCGCCTCAAGCGCCTGCTGCGACTCGAAGACTACGCCATCACCCGCCGCCTCGAGGACATGTATGTCGAGCGTTCGCCCGTCGCGGCCTGGCAGGGGATGTCGCTCGCCGAGGTCTGGCAGCGGGTACGCGACCATCGCAACGGCGTGCTGGTCGATGCCGGGCCGGCCGAGGTCGAAGCCCTCGACCGCTTCGTCGCGGCACAGGACGATGCGGAATTCATGATGCGCCTCCTGCAGGTCTACGACCGCGACCTGGTGTGGTGGACCGTGTCGGCGAACCGCGACCCGGCGCTGACCAGTGAATTGCTGTTCGATCCGCTGCTGCTGCCCGGCTTCAACGATTCGGGCGCCCACCTGACCAACATGGCGTTCTACGA
>CAZOUC010000165.1:0-6095 GCA_964582825.1 uncultured Enterobacteriaceae bacterium
CAACTGATGATATCGACACTTCCAACGTATTCATCGCTGATTGATCAGAGGTTCCCTAGATCAAACCGGCCCGCGTTGAGGTTTTTGCGCCGCCTGCGGCGGCGTTGCAAGGACAAGTCCTTGCCTACAGGGGGTGTTTGTCCGGGCTTGGGTGGAGGGCTACGGATTCGACCCAGAACGTGAGTTGGTGATCCAGATCGCCGACGAAGCACTGGAGTTCGTCGATTTGGTGCATGTCCATCTCGCGGCCCTCTGGGGCCTGGCGGACTCCGTTCAGGCCGATCCGGATTTGATTGCGGCCGGCAAAGATGGGGTAGGACGCGTTGTACCGGTCCCGGTGGTCGAAGCGCGTGTCGTGGCGCTGGTCGTTGATGCGGCAGGTCAGTTCGAACGGCGTCGGCGCGTACAGCGCCAGTTCGAGCGTCTGGTAACCGCGCCAGTCCTTCGGGAAGTGCTCGAGCGTGATGCCCGGGTAGCGACCCGGCGACAGGTCGACGCGCATGGCCGGCTTGCCCTCGCGGATTTCGATACGTCGCTGGCTCCAGCCGGTCCAGCGATCCAGTTCGAAGGGCGTCGTGAAATCGGCCAGTACGGGGAAGGCCCTCCTCGCCTGCCACTCGTCGTAGAGCGCCACGGCCAGGGGCTGCAGGGACCAGAACAGCAGCACGGCTGCGACCCCAAGACCAAGCAATGCCGCGGCAACGCGCGGCAGCATACGCCACCACAGCGGCGTGAGCAGCAGCCCGAGGCCGGCGCCGGCAAGGCTGAGGTGCACATCGCGCCAGCTGCGGTCGCGGCCGATGGCGTGCTGCACCACTTCGATCGCCATCGCCGCCAGGCCGAGCACGACGAGCAGCGCCAGCGCCTGCAGGGCCGCAAGCCGGGGCGACGCGGGGCGCAGCACGCCGCCGGCAGCCATGACGAGGCAGGCGAACAGCACCACGTGGCCAAGGTTCCAGGCGATGCGCCAGGAGCGCGGCGCGAAGTCGTCCGGGCCGCCGAGTACGAGCCAGGGTACCGCCAGTAAGGCAAGGACGGCGGCGATGAGGGGGAGTCTGCGGTCCACGGCGGCATCGTGGGTCAGTCCTGCCCTGTAGGCAAGGACTTGTCCTTGCACGCGACCCTGTAGGCAAGGATTTATCCTTGCAAGCTGCGCGCAAGCGCCGCCTCGTGGTTCAGGTGAACGGCGCCGCCTTCGGCGGCGTTGCAAGGACAAGTCCTTGCCTACAGGGGCGCGCGGCCCATTCCCTCGTCATCCCCGCGGCCCATTCCCTCGTCATCCCCGCAGCCCATTCCCTCGTCATCCCCGCGAAGGCGGGGATCCAGAAACCACGGCCGTCTGGATTCCCGCCTTCGCGGGAATGACGACTGAGATCAATGGGGCCAGGTTCAATTGAAATCCGATCAATGGGGCCAGGTTAGATCAATGGGGCCAGGTTCGATTGAAAAACATTCGCCGCTTCAACCGGTAGAGCGGAGCGGGGCAAAAAGAAAACCCGCCGGGCCGGGCGGGTTTCGGGTGTTTGCTGTGCTCTTGTTCTGATCGCAGGACGTTCGTTATTCGTTTTGGAGCTGCGTGGCACTTGCGCCTGTCTTGGGAGACGTCAAGGGGTATACAGAGAACGTGCCAGGTCGAATGTTTCGGTTATGTTTCAGTGGTTTATGGCCAGGGTCAGCGGGCGAGCGGCGATCGTTGTAAACCGATTCGACGGTTCGTTGGCGCGGTGTTCCGGTGGCTGGCTATGCCCTGTAGGCAAGGACTTGTCCTTGCAAGCGGCGCGTGAGCGCCGCCCGTTTGGGTTTGGCGGTATGACGCCTCCTTCGGAGGCGGTGCAAGGACAAGTCCTTGCCTACAGGGGTTTCGGGAGGAGGAGGACGCTGACCGGGTCGCCGGCCTCGACCGTGCGGCCGGGGAGGATTTCGACGAGGCAGTTGGCCCAGGCGACCGAGCTCAGCACCCCGGAGCTCTGGTTCGGGTAGATGGCCACCCTGCCTCGCTCGTCGAGACGGCCGCGCAGGTATTCCTGCCGGCTGCCGGGTCGGGGCCAGTCGAAGTCGGCGGTGGCCGACACCCGCGCCATTCCGCTCGGCACCTGGCCGGACAGCGCCTGCAGGAACGGGCGCACCAGCAGCTGGAAGGTCACGTACGCCGAGACCGGGTTGCCGGGCAGGCCGAGGAAGGGCACGTCGCCGATCCGCCCGAGGGCGAAGGGCTTGCCCGGTTTGACGTTGACCTTCCACAGGTCGATGGCGCCGAGCTCCGCGACGGCGGCGCGCACGTGGTCTTCCTCGCCGACCGAGACGCCGCCGGTGCTCAGCACACAGTCGGCGTCGCGGGCGAGACTCTCGAGCGCGCTTCGGGTGGCGCCCGGTCGGTCCGGGATCGTCGAGACGGCGACGACGTCGGCGCCGAGCGCCTCGAGCAAGGCGCGCAGCATGACGGGGTTCGACGAGTAGATCTGCCCCGGCCCGAGCGCCTGGCCGGGCTCGACGAGTTCGTCGCCTGTCGCGGCCACCGCAACGCGTGGTTTCGGCCACACCGCGACCTCGGCGAGACCGATCGACGCCAGCAGGCCGAGCGCGGCCGCGTCCAGGCGCGTGCCGGCTTCGAGCACCGTCGCCCCGCGGGCGATGTCCTGCCCGGCCCGGCGCACGTTCTCGCCGGACGACTCCGGACTGTGCTCGACCACGACGTCTGCTTCCTCGAAACGGCAGTGTTCCTGGATGACCACCACGTCCGCGCCGTCCGGCAGTTCACCGCCCGTGAAGATTCGTGCGGCGCTACCCGGCGCCAACGGCTCGGGCGCAGTGCCCGCCGGAATCCGCTGGCTGACTGGAAAACGACGCTGCCCCGCCTCGATGTCGGCAAATCGGAGGGCGACGCCGTCCATGGCGCTGTTGTCCGCCGGGGGAACCGAGATCGGGGACACGACATCGACGGCGAGCGTGCGGCCGGCCGCGTCACGCAGCGACAGCGTGTGCTGCGAACTGGGCGGCGGCGCGGCGGCAATGACGCGGGCGATGGCGGTGTCGAGGGGGAGCAGTTCGGGCACG
This sequence comes from uncultured Enterobacteriaceae bacterium, assembly GCA_964582825.1. Lineage (GTDB taxonomy): Bacteria > Pseudomonadota > Gammaproteobacteria > Pseudomonadales > UBA5518 > CAZOUC01. The sequence goes on from CAZOUC010000165.1 coordinate 3,055, forward strand.
GTGGTGTTGGGGTCGGTGGTTTGGCCGTCAGTTTACCGTTGCAGACGGAAGCAGCTGTAGGCAAGGACCTGTCCTTGCGACATCTCCGAAGGAGGCGCTTGTGCGGCTGGAGTCTTTGGCGGCGCTTTGCGCCGCTTGCAAGGACAAGTCCTTGCCTACAGATCGCCTCAGGCGGGCGCCGTCGTTTCAATTGAACCTGGCCCCATTGATCGGATTTCAATTGAACCTGGCCCCATTGATTGGGGTTGGGTGGGGTGGAAACGAAAACGGCGGCCCGGGGGCCGCCGTTTGTCGACTGGGTGACCGGTGCGGGTCAGGACTGCTTGCGGCGCACCAGGCCGAGGCCGGCGAGGCCGATGCCGAGCAGCATCAGGGTGCCCGGTGCGGGGACCGAGGCGACCGAGAAGCCGGCGAGCGCGTAGTCGTTGTCGCGGTCGTCGCAGAACGTGCAGTCCTCGCCGTTGAAGGCGGTGAAGGCGATGGAGGTGACCGGTCCGACGGGCAGGCCGCTGTCGATTACGGCGAAGCCGCCTGCGTTGCCCTGGCTCGCGAACAGCGAGTATGCGCCACCGTCGAACGAGACGAATGCGGTTTCATCACCGAATAGATCGAGCAGGAACAGGGCGGTGATCTGGACCGGATCGCTGAAGTCGACGGTCAGGATTTGGCCGGACTCGATGCCGACGCCGCTGATCTCGTCGTTGTTGATGCCGACGCCGTCGGTTTCACAGGCGAGGTCGCTGAGCAGGGCGCAGTCGCCACCCTGCACGGCTTCGTTGACGATGTTCACCGATCCGGTGGAAGCCGACAGCGTGTAGGTGATGCCACCGACTCCGGTGCCGCCGGAAGTGGCGGCGCTGCCGGTCGTGAAATCGACCGTGGACGCGAAAGCCTGCGTGGCGGCAAGGCCGGCAACTGCGGTCAGGCTGATCAGAAGGCGCTTCATGTTGGCGGTTTCCCTGTGTACATCGTTGGCAGCCGGATCGGCCACCATTCTCTAGTCGCTTACTAATGCAAGACTCGCGCCCAACCTTTTTTTTCTTTATTTATCAGTCGCTTGCCAAACGGCGCTGGCGGGCTGCCAGGACCGAACGTAAAGAACGTCGACGCATCTGGAGCGCCGCGGTGTCGCACGTGCGATCGGCCAGACCCGGTCGGCGCGAAGACTCGTCCCGGGACGGGCGCCCGAAACGAAAAAGGGCCGCCGGTTAGGCGACCCTCTTCCGAGGCCGGATGACCGTCCGGCTTCAGGCGGTCTTGTTCTGGCGGAAACGGACCATGCCGAGCGCCAGCAGGCCGATGCCGAGCAGGCTCAGGGTTTCCGGAGCCGGAACGCGGGCGACGGCAATGCGGACGATCATGTCGTCGTGGTTGTCGTCGTTCTTGGCGCCGGAGTCGTCCCAGTAGGCCAGGACGCTGCCGTCATCCAGGAACTCGTAGGCGATGCTGCGGTAGCCGTCGCCATCCCACTGCGCGATGATCGAATCTTCGAAAAGGTTCTGGACGCAGCGGCCGTCGATTCCGATCGAGTCGCCGCCGGAGGTGCAGAAACCGAAGTCCAGCGCGCCGGTGTTCATCAGGATCGTGCCGATCAGGGTTTCGCCCCAGACCTTGTCGGGCAGGCCGGAGGTGCTGAAGGTCAGCGCGAGCTCGTCATCCGAGTTGTAGGCAAAAAACTCGTTGGTGTACCCGGCTTCGTTGCCCAGATAGTAAAAGGACACTTCTACCGGGCCATCCCCTTCCAGAACCAGCTGACCGAGGTCCAGCGTTTCCGGGGCGTCGGGGTAGTCGTTGCCGTTCGTGCCCACGCTGCTGTCGATGCCACCGACCGGGGCCAGGGTGAGCGAAGCGGCGCCGGCCTGGGCGGCGGCGAAAGTCAGTGCGGCAATGCCGAAGTAAGAAGCAAGCTTTTTCATGTCTCTGTCCCGTATCGATCAGCGCGTTTTACCGCGACGTGCTGTAACGCTTGCCTTGGCCTATGCAGGGGGCGTGCCAGTATTTTTTCTTCAATGAATTCAATGTCTTGGCGACTTGGACCCGTTGATCGGCAGCGGCTGTGTAAACCGCGTCGACACCGCACGGCGGCCCCGCAGCGGGAGCCGCTGGTACGCGGCTCGCAGGCCGGGCCTCGAACCCAGCGCAGCGGGCACTGTCGGCATTTCTTACGTCGGCAAGTCTTACGACGCGCCGTGCCGAAACGCCCTAAACCCAAATCAAACCATTGATTTTTAATGGCTTTTCAAGTTGGCCCGGCGATTGCTTCCCTCAGGTCAGACAGCGCGTCGCCTCGCCGGCGCGTCCGGGAAAACAACAGAACCAGACACGGGATTTCGCAATCATGATCAAGCAACTCGCCAGCACCGCCGCCGCAGTACTGTTCGCCGGCAGCGCCTGGGCCGGATCGATCGTCATCGGCACCGGCGACTACAACATGACGGATTTCGATCCGGTGAACGCGCCGGATGGCACCCTGGTGCAGTCGGTCGCATCGCCGATCGAGGGCCTCGTCGAATTCACCGACAAGGACGGCAACCCGCACGATATGGTCGTGCAGCAGGGCGACGACTGGTGGGCCTGGGACGACGGCAGCTACACGACCGACCTGTACTGGGTCGAACTGGTCATGCCGGCGAACACCCGCGCCTTTTCCTTCTCGTTGGCTGCCGAGAAAAACAGCCGTGCGTGGATCGAAGTGTTCGACAGTGAGGGCAACTCCCACCACACGGGCTGGTTTGGCCTGGGCCCGGACAACTCGCGCGATTTCGCCTACTCGGTCGAAACCGGCTCCTGCTCGAGCCTGACCCGGATCGTCATCGACCCGGTCACCTGGGGCACCGGCGACTTCGCGATCAATCAGGACACCTGCACGACGGAAGTGCCGGAGCCGAGCTCGGCCTGGCTGATCGGCGTGGGCCTGCTCGCCCTGATCGTCGCCCGCAAGCGCGCTGCCGGCTGATCTCCACCAGTACGAGCCTCAAGGGCGCTTCGGCGCCCTTTCTTTCTGTCTCAAATAAGCCATCGCCCCACTGCCGCATTCGCGG
>CAZOUC010000166.1:0-6042 GCA_964582825.1 uncultured Enterobacteriaceae bacterium
CATCACAGACACAAGTACCCACACAAATTGCTTGATCGTTTCGTTCTTAAACAACCGCCGCACCGCCGGGGCGCAGCGCGAGCCCGATTGCTCCTCCGCAATTATCGAGGAGTGCAAATCTGGGCTCGGAAGACCCGATCTCGCGATCAGGGACTGGCCATTATACAGATCGTTGCGGGGCCGACAATGGCAATTTGAAAGATTTTTTACGCCCGGCGCCTGGCCGTCACCCGCCGCCCCTGCGGTACAGCAACCCGCGCTTCTTCTTGCCGATGCGGAAGGCGTAATACCGCCCGTGAATGCCCGCATCGTCGGCGAATATGCCGGCCGGATTCATCATGTCGTCCGGTGTGCACACGCGGTCGTTGACCAGCACCGCGCCGCGCTGCAGCGCGTCCTTGGCCTGTTTGCCCGACAGCCCTAGCGGCGCCGCAAGACTGTTGGTCAGTGACTCTTCACTGTCCAGCAGGTCCTCGACCGCCATCGACGGCAGCCCGTCGAGTCGCAAATGCTCGAAATCCCCCTCCGAGAGCTGGCGCAGGTCGTCGTTGAACAACGCCTCGGTAATCCGCTGCGCGCCCTCGAGGCCTTCAGTGCCGTGGACCAGCCGCGTGAGCTCGCGCGCCAGCACCCCTTGCGCCTCCGGCTTGCCCTGGCGCGCCCGGTCGGCGGCCTCGAGTTCGGCGATCTCGGTCACCGGCAGGAAGGTGAAATACCGCAGAAAGCGGTACACGTCGGCGTCGGCCGTGTTGATCAGGAACTGGTAGAAGGCGTACGGGGAAGTCCGTCGCGGGTCGAGCCAGATGGTGCCGGTCTCGGTCTTGCCGAACTTGGTGCCGTCGGCCTTGGTGACCAGTGGAAAGGTCAGACCGTGGACCTGGGCGCGGTTCTGGCGGCGGCTGAGGTCGATGCCGGCCGTGATATTGCCCCACTGATCGCTGCCACCGATCTGAAGCGTGCAGCCGAAGCGCCGGTTGAGCTCGGCGAAGTCGTAGGCCTGCAGAATCATGTAGGTGAACTCGGTGAAGGAGATACCCTCACCCTCGCGCTCGATACGCTGACGCACCGACTCCTTCTGGATCATCGCATTTACGGCGAAGTGCTTGCCGACGTCGCGCAGGAAATCGAGCAGCGCAAACGCCCCGAGCCAATCGAGGTTGTTCACCATCAGCGCGGCGGCAGAGCCCTCGAAATCCAGGAACCGCTCCATCTGCCGGCGCTGGGCATCGGCCCAGGCACGTACGGTGTCGGCCGAGTTGAGCCGGCGCTCGGCCGCCTTGAAGCTCGGGTCGCCGACCAGTCCGGTGGCGCCGCCGACCAGGCAGATGGGCCGGTGGCCGGCGAGCTGGAAGCGCCGCAACGCCAGCAACGGCACCAGGCTGCCGATGTGCAGACTGTCCGCGGTCGGGTCGAAGCCGCAGTACACGGTCCTGGGTTCGGCCAGGTGCGCGCGCAGGTCGTCCTCCCCCGTAGTCTGGACCACCAGGTCGCGGGCCTGCAGATCGTCGAGCAGCGCAGCTCCTTCCGTCATAGTCATACCTTAACGGCTCGAGGCGGGCCGGTATCGGACCGAGCGGCGAACCTTACACGAATCGATTGGGCGAAAAAAGCCGCCTAAGCGCTTGAGGGACGGGCGGTTTCGCGGGCCTTTGTTATACTTTCGGGATAATTTTGCAAACGATTTCTTGGAACCGGGCAATCACCTATGGGCCGCTGTGCAACGCGACGTTCGCCTCCCCGCGAGGGCGTGCTGGATTCGATCCATCACCGGCATGTAATGATGGCTGCCCTGGTGCTCGGCTCGCTGCTGCTGATCCTCGGCATGCTGCCGAGCCCCGACGTCGAAGCGAACCGCATTCACCAACCGCTGCTCGACACAGCCGATACGACCCAGCCGGAACCGATGGACGCCGTTCACGCCGCCTCGCTGGCGCCGGTTGGCGATACCCCGGTGGTCCCACCCAGGCTGCCTGGGCCGACTGACACTCCCGGCACATCGTCCTTGCCGGCCGGGGAGGCGCGAGCCGAGGTGATCGCGGAGCCGACGTGGTCCGAAGTCGAAATCCGTCCCGGCGACAACCTGTCGCTGATCTTCGCCCGCGCCGGTCTGACGCCGCGCGACGTATACGAGGTCATGCACGGGGACGAGCCGCGCCGCGAACTCACTCGCCTGCGGCCCGGCCAGACGATGCAGCTCGCGCTCAACGAAGACGGCACGCTGAACGCACTGCGCCTGCAGCCCGATCGGCTGCGCATGGTCACTTATGTACGTGACGGCGAGCGCTACGCACGGGACGAGATCGTGTACACGCCGGAACGGCGCCCGGTCTATCGCCAGGCGGTGCTGAACGATTCGCTGTTCCTGTCCGGCGCCCGCGCCGGTCTCCCGGATGCCGTGCTGATGGAAATGGCGGACATCTTCTCCGGCGTCATCGATTTCGTGCTCGACCCGCGCCGCGGCGATGCCTTCAGCGTGCTGTACGAGGAATTGTGGCTGCACGGTGAGCGGATCGGCCTGGGCAACATCCTCGCCGCCGAATACGTCAACGAGGACAAGCCGTTCATCGCCTACCGCTACGAAGACGAGAACGGCGCCAGCGGCTATTACGACGAAAACGGCGTCAGCATGCAGCGGGCTTTCCTGCGTGCTCCGCTCGACTTCCGACGCATCAGCTCGCATTTCAACCCGCGTCGCATGCACCCCGTGCTGAAACAGGTGCGTCCGCATCGCGGCATCGACTACGCGGCCGCCGTCGGCACGCCGGTGTACGCGGCCGGTGACGGACGGGTCGTTGCGTCCGGCTACGATCGGGCCAACGGCAACTACGTCTTCATCCAGCATGGAGAGAAGTACCAGACCAAGTATCTGCACCTGCACAAGCGCACCGTCCGCACCGGACAGAAGGTCAAGCAGAAGCAGATCATCGGCCACGTCGGCGCCACCGGGCTCGTCACCGGACCGCACCTGCACTACGAATTCCTGATCAATGGCGTGCACCGCAATCCGCGCACCGTGGTCGACCAGCTGCCTCGGGCCCGGTCGATCGAGGACGACGAGCGTGGCCGTTTCATCGCCGCCATCGCGCCGTACCAGCAGAAGCTCGCAAGCTACCGTCAGGCCTGGCAATTCGCCCAGGCAGGTGACACCACCGGGGAGTAAGGGCCCGTGGCCCGCGACCTCTACATCGGACTGATGTCCGGCACCAGCCTCGACGCGATCGACGCGGTACTGGTCGACGCAGCCGACTGGCAACCCCTGGCGACCCGCCAGGCTCCGCTGCCCGAATCCCTGCGTGCCGAGTTGCTCGGACTCGCCGAAGGCGCGGGCGATCTCGACACGCTCGGGCGGGCCGATCGCAGCTGGGCCGAGTGCGCCGCGTCGCTCGTCGGCGAGTTGCTTGCCGGGCACGGCACCGCGACCGCCGAGGTACGCGCCATCGGCTGCCACGGCCAGACGGTGCGGCACTCTCCGGCCGGAGAACCGCCCTACACCCTGCAGATCGGCGACCCCAATACGCTCGCCGAACGTACCGGCATCTGCGTGGCTGCCGATTTCCGCCGTCGCGACCTGGTCGCCGGCGGCCAGGGCGCGCCGCTGGCGCCGGCCTTCCACGCCGCGTTATGGCACGACGCCACCGAGCCCCGGGCGATCGTCAATATCGGCGGCATGGCGAACGTCACGCTGCTGTTGCCGGGCCACGAGGCCACCGGTTTCGACACCGGACCCGGCAACGTATTGATGGACGGCTGGGTACAGCGCCACCACGGCCGGCCCTTCGACGCCGACGGCGACTGGGCGCGGCGCGGCCTGATCGACTCGAATCTGCTGCTGCGCCTGTTGGCGCACCCGTTCTTCGCCGCCGAGCCGCCAAAAAGCACGGGCCGCGAAACATTCAACCTGGCCTGGCTCGACGCCGAGATCGCCGCCTGCGGTGCGCCGATCGCGGACCGCGACGTGCAGGCCACGGTCCTGGAGCTGACGGCGACGTCGATCAGTACCCAGTTGCGAGAGCGGCTACCGGCCGGTGCCGCGGTGTACCTGTGCGGCGGCGGCGCGCACAACCGTGCCCTGCGCGAACGCCTCGCCGGACAGCTGCCGGGCGTCGCGGTCAGTACCACCGCAGCGCTCGGTATCGGGCCGGACTGGGTCGAGGCTGTGGCCTTCGCGTGGCTGGCGCATCGCCGCCTGCGGAACGAACCCGGGAATCTGCCGGGTGTGACCGGTGCATCGCGGCCCGTTGTACTTGGAGGGGTCTACCTCGCTTAGCGTCGCCGACGCTCGGCGCGGAAGGACCGCGCCGGCCGTGCTGCGCAGCGGGTCAGATCGAGAAGGACGATCCGCAACCGCAGGTGGTCGCCGCGTTGGGATTCCTGACCACGAACCGCGACCCGTCCAGGCCCTCGGTGTAGTCGATCTCCGAGCCGACCAGGTACTGGAAGCTCAGGGAGTCGATCACGACCTTGACGCCATCGCGCTCTACCTGGGTGTCGTCGTCGGCCGCGAGTTCTTCGAAGGCGAAGCCGTATTGGAAGCCGGAGCAGCCGCCGCCGGTCACGAAAACGCGCAGCTTGAGCTCCGGATTCGACTCGTCGGCCACCAGCTCACGCACCTTGGCCGCCGCGCGGTCGGTGACGTTGATCGTGCTCGGGTTGAACTGTTCAGTGCCTGTCATGGCTCCTGCTACGACCGTTTATACCGGGTACAGACACGAGATCGTCGCTTAACCGAGCAATCCAGTCAAGTATTGCTCGGCGCCGCGTCGCCGTCGCGCAGGGCCGCATCGCTCGGCTGGCGGGCGGCGGCCGGTGCCGGCGACTCCCCCCCGGCGTACACGAGATTGCCGTTGACCTGGGCGCCCTTGACCATTTCGATCAGCTTGTAGTGGACGTTGCCGGTCACGGTCGCCTTGGCCGCGAGCTCGACGTGCTCACTGGCGTGCACGTCGCCGTTGACGGTGCCGTTGACGATCACCGTCGGCGCGCGGATCTCGCCCTCGACGACGCCGGCAGCCAAGACCCGAACGGTGCCATGACCCGGGTCCGAAGCGACCAGGTCGCCGACCACTTTGCCCTCGACCTCGACGTTGCCGGAAAACGCCAGGTTGCCGGTGACGGTCGTGCCCGCAGCGATAAGAGTGGTGTTGTTGGCGTGCGGATTCGGCGCCTTGCCCTTCGAAAACATCAGCACAGTCCTCTGCCCGCAGCCAGGGCCTAGGGATCCCGGGGTGACCAGTCTAGCAACTTATCCACTTCCTGTGGCTGACGGCCGGAGGCTCGGGCCGCCAGCGCGACCTGGCGAGGCCGGAAGCCCTCGGGCAGGTCCAGGGAGCCTTCCACGGCCTGAAAGTAGCGGAAGCGCAGCTTGATGCGCTCGTCTTCCACCTCCGAGCTGAGTTCGCTGAGCGGCAACTCGAGTGGGCCGCTTTCGCCGTCGCCGACGAGCGTGACCGTCGCGTAGCCCTGGATCACGCCGTGCTCCTTGGCGACCTGTCGGAGCAGCAGCTTGAAATCGTAGCGGCTGGCCAGCTCGGTCCGCTGCACCGTGAAACTGTGGATGTCGAGCCCGACGGCCTCCGAGCCCGGCGCCATCAAGCCCTTGAAGAAGGTGATCTCCTCCTCGAGCCGGGCGATCTGCTGGCGGTAGTCGTGCATCGCCTGGCGAACCTCCTCGATCACTTCCCGGTCGACGTCCGCGCCGCGCTGCAGGTTGACGACCTGCTGTTCGAGCTCCTGATTGCGACGCGCCAACGCATCCCGTTCAACACGCAGCGCCTGCTCGCGCTGCAGCAGTTCATCGTAGCGCTGCACCGTGACGTGGGTGCCGAGCAGAAAACTCGCCGCGATCGCCAGCAACGCCAGCGCCAGCAGCGACAGCCACAGCAGGCGCCGCCGCGCCGGGCGATAGCGGACGACTTCGACGCGCTCGTCGACGGCCACGGCGCCCTAGGGCAGCAGCGCCGGAGCGTGCAGCCCGGTCCGCTCGTCCATGTCGAACAGGATGTTCATGACCTGTACGGCCTGCCCCGCGGCGCCCTTCACGAG
>CAZOUC010000167.1:0-6038 GCA_964582825.1 uncultured Enterobacteriaceae bacterium
GCCCACTGATAGACCCGCAGCGCACGGATCCACGCACGCAGCAGGCCGAGCGGGTACCAGGACTGGATCACCAGGCGACCGGGATGAAACCAGCCGCGCCGGCGGGTCGGCACATGCAGGCGGACGGTGGTCTCGTTGCCGCTCTCGATCGCCGCGCGCTGGTAACCGGAGTCGTCCCAGCGCAGCACGAGTCCGTCGTGGCAGCCTTTCGGACCGCCTTTCAGCAACACCTCGAACGCGGCCTCTTCGCCGGCGAACACGGACTGGACGTGACCGGCCCGCAGGCGCAGGCCGGCCAGGTTCGTGAAGGTATGCAGCACCGCGGTATGGAACAGGCTGGCGAGCAGGAAGGAGGTGGCGAACAGCAGGTTGTTCTCGTAGTTGATCGCGCCGACGAGCAGGGCGAGCACCAGCAGCAGGAACAGGAAGCCGACGGGCGACGGAAAAATGAACAGGTTGCGGCTGTTGAGAACGATCTCGGGACCCGGTGGAATACGGCGGCGCAGCCAGCGCTGCCAGTAGCCGGTCCAGACCTCGCGCCAGGCAAACAGCCGGCGGCTAAGCGAAGACATCCACCCGGGTCAGCAGGCGCTCTGCCAGCGCCGTGCCGTCGCCGTGAAATTCCGTTGCCGCTCGCAGCCGATGGCCGCACACGGGAACCAGGACCGCCTGCACGTCTTCCGGCACCACGTGGGCGCGCCCTTCCATGAACGCCCATGCCCGGGCACAGGCGAGCAGCGCCAGCGCGCCACGGGGCGACAGGCCGTAGGCGAAATCGCTGGAGCTGCGGGTCGCCTCGGTCAGGCGCTGCAGGTAGTCGAGCAGCATGTCGGAGGCGCGCACCCGGCTCGCAGCCTCCTGCAGCCCGCGCAGGTCGGCGGGCGTCATCGCCGCCTCGAGGCGATGCAGGCGGCCATTGATGTCAGCCCCACGCAGCATTTCCCGTTCCGCAGCCGCCTCCGGGTAACCGAGTTCGATGCGCATCAGGAAGCGGTCGAGCTGGGATTCCGGCAGCGGAAACGTCCCGGCCTGGGTGACCGGGTTCTGCGTGGCGATGACGAAGAAGTGGTCGGGCAGCGGCCGGGTCTCCCCCTCGATCGTCACCTGGTGTTCCGCCATCGCTTCCAGCAGCGCGCTCTGGGTCTTCGGCGTCGTCCGGTTTATCTCGTCCGCTAGCAGCACCTCGGTGAATACCGGGCCCGGGTGAAAAACGAATTCCTGCTTCTGTCGATCGAATACCGACACGCCGAGGATGTCACCTGGAAGCATGTCGCTGGTGAACTGCAGGCGCGTGAACGACAGACCGACTGCACGCGCCAGGGCCTGCGACAGGGTCGTCTTGCCCATGCCCGGCATGTCCTCGATCAGCAGATGGCCACGCGCCAGCAGGGTGCACAGGGCCAGCCGGATCTGCTGCTCCTTGCCGAGCAGCACGTCCCCGATGGCGTCGACCGCCCGGTCGACGAGTTGTCGCGCCGGCCGGCCGGGCTCGCGCACCGCTTCGCTCATAAGGCCTCCAGTCCGCGGTGCAGGTCCGCCTTGATGTCGTCGAGGTTCTCGAGGCCGACGGCGACCCGCACCAGGCCCTCACCGATACCCTGGCGCGCACGCTCCGCGTCGCTGAGACGGCCGTGCGTCGTGCTCGCCGGATGGATGATCGTGGTCTTGGCGTCACCGAGGTTGGCGGTGATCGACAGCAATCGGGTGGCATCGATCAGGCGCCAGGCCGCGTCGCGCCCACCGTCCACTTCGAAAGACAGTACGCCGCCATAGGCCCGTTGCTGGCGCCGCGCAAGATCATGCTGCGGGTGGTCCTCGAGGCCCGCGTAGTGGACCCGTTGCACGCCGCTCTGCTGGCGCAGCCAGCGCGCCAGTTCCTGTGCTGCGGCGCTGTGCGCGTCCATCCGCAGGCGCAGGGTTTCGAGCCCTTTGAGGAACACCCAGGCATTGAACGGACTCATGCTCGGACCTGCCGAGCGCAGGAAGCCGACGATCTCGGCGATGTCCGCCTCGCGGCCGCACACGGCGCCGCCCACGCAGCGGCCCTGACCATCGAGGTATTTGGTCGCCGAATGGGTCACCAGGTGCGCGCCGAGCTCCAGCGGGCGCTGCAGCGCGGGCGTGCAGAAACAGTTGTCGACCACGAGCCAGGCGCCGGCGTCGTCAGCCAGTTGCCCCAGCGCGGCGATGTCGGCGACTTCGCACAGCGGATTCGACGGTGTTTCGAGAAACAGCAGGCGGGTCTCGGGACGCAGGGCGCCACGCCAGGCATCGAGGTCCGTTGGCGCAACGAAGTCCACCTTGACGCCGAAACGGGCGACGTACTTGTTGAGCAGGACCGTCGTCGATCCGAAGACCCCGCGCGAACAGACGATGTGGTCGCCCGGTACGAGCAGACTCATGCACACGCTGAGAATCGCCGCCATGCCCGAACTGGTCGCCGCGGCCGCCTCGGCGCCCTCGAGTGCCGCGAGTCGCTCTTCGAAGGTGCGAACGGTCGGATTGGTATAGCGCGAGTACACGTTGCCCGGCTGCTCGCCTGAAAAGCGCGCGGCGGCCGCGGCGGCGTCGGGAAACACGTAACTCGAGGTCAGGAACAGAGCCTCCGAGTGCTCCCCTTCCTCGCTGCGCCGATAACCGGCACGGACCGCACGCGTATCGGCATGCGCCGCGTCCAACAGCGCCCGTCGTTGCTGATCTTCTGTCACCGCCGGATCCTATGCGTCGTTGTGCAGGCCAACCACCCGCCCGTCGCTGTCTCGCGGGCGTGGCTCGCGGCGTGCCTTGCTGGCGTCGTTGCGCTCGAGATGCAGGCGCGACAGGTAGGCGTCGTCGACGTCGCCTGTGATGTATCGACCATCGAATACGGAACAGTCGAAATTGCGGATCTCGGGATTGCCTTCCTGGCTGCAGGCAACCAGGTCAGCGAGGTCCTGGTACACGAGCCAGTCGGCCCCGATCAGACTGCAGACCTCTTCCTCGCTGCGCCCGTGCGCGATCAGTTCCTCGGCAGAGGGCATGTCGATGCCGTAGACATTCGGATAACGCACCGGGGGCGCGGCAGACGCGAAGTACACTTTTCGGGCTCCGGCCTCGCGGGCCATGTCGACGATCTGCCGCGAGGTGGTTCCGCGCACGATGGAATCGTCCACGAGCAGCACGTTCTTGTCGCGGAACTCCAGGCTGATCGGATTCAGTTTCTGGCGCACGGATTTCCGCCGGATCGCCTGGCCGGGCATGATGAAGGTGCGGCCGATGTAACGGTTCTTCATCAGGCCCTCGCGGAATTTCACGTCCAGTTCGTAGGCGATGACCTGCGCGCAGACCCGGCTCGTGTCCGGAATGGGAATCACGACATCGATGTCGTGGTCCGGGCGCAGGCGGAGAATCTTCTGTGCGAGTTTCTCTCCCTGGCGCAGGCGCGCCTTGTACACCGACACGCCATCGATGATCGAGTCGGGACGGGCGAAATAGACGTGCTCGAATATGCACGGATTGAGGGAACAGGCCTCTGCGCACATGGCGGTGTGCAGCCGTCCGCGCGGATCGACGTAGATCGCCTCTCCGGGCGCCACGTCGCGTTCGACCTCGAAGCCCAGGGCGTCGAGCGCAACGGATTCCGACGCCACCATGTACTCGATGCCGTCATCCCCGCGACGCGAACCGAACACCAGGGGGCGGATACCGAAGCGGTCACGAAACGCCAGCATGCCGTGGTTGGCGATCATCGCCACCGCCGCGTAGCCGCCCTGGCAGCGCCGGTGCACACCGCGAACGGCAGCGAAAATATCGGCCGGCTCCGGGACCAGCTTGCCAAGCTTCTGCAGCTCGTGGGCGAACACGTTGAGCAGCACTTCGGAGTCGGAGTCGGTGTTCACGTGACGCAGGTCGGCTTCGAACAACTGATCGCGCAGCGCGTCGGAATTGGTCAGGTTGCCGTTGTGGGCCAGGCAGATTCCGTACGGCGAATTGACGTAGAACGGCTGCGCCAGTGCCGCGTCGGAGCTGCCCGCGGTCGGGTAGCGCACGTGACCGATCCCGGAATGGCCGCGCAGTTGCTCCATGTGGCTGCTGCGCACCACGTCCCGCACGAGTCCGTTGCCCTTGCGCTGGTTGAAGCGCCCGCGCTCGCAGGTCACGACGCCGGCGGCGTCCTGACCACGGTGCTGCAGGACCGTCAGGGCGTCGTAGAGCCACTGGTTGACGGGTGCCTGGCCGGCTATTCCCACGAGTCCGCACATATCACCTGCCCTGCTGGCCTCCCGCGCAACAACTACGCCGAAAGGCGCTCTAGTTTACCTTCACCAAGACGTCGCGTATCGACTCCGCCGAGCCCCGGAACCACCCTTCCAGCAGCAGCAGGTGCGGCAGCAGTTGGGATTCACGCCACCAGGCGTACTGGTCGAGACCAAGCCCGGGACGCAGGATAACAGCCGCCGCCAGCAGCAGCAGCACGCCACGGGCGGCGCCGAAAACGGTGCCCAGGGCCCGGTCGAGCCCACCGAGCCCGACCGCGGCCAGCACGCCGCGCGTCAGGTGGGCGAGCAGCGCGCCGACGATCATCGTGCCGACGAACAGGATCGCGAAGGCCAGTACGTAGCGTCCCCAGGGATTGGCCACCCAGGCACTCAGCAGGTAGGCGAGGCGATCGCTGAACACCAGGGCGAGGACCAGGGCGAGAATCCAGCTGGCCAGGGAAAAGGCCTCTTTCACGAAGCCCCGCCACAGGCTGATCAGGGTCGACACAGCGATCACGACGATGATCACCCAGTCGGTGACGTTGAGCGTCGTCACGCCGTCAGCCCGGATAGTAGCGGATGACGACGGAGCGCGTGCCGAAGTCCGCGTCGAGTTTCGTCTGCAGGCGCTCGGCGCTGCGGCGGGTCATCGTCGGGTCGACGACGAGACGGGTCATGCGGCCCTGCTCGCCATCGATCCGCTGCACGATGACGTGGTAGCCGGCCTGTTCCAGGCGCTGCTTGAACTCGCGGGCATTGACCAGGTCGCTGAAACTGCCGACCTGGACCGCCCACATCGGCGGCAGGTCCTGGTCGGCGGAGACCTGTTCGGCCGGGACAGGCGGCGCGGCCGAGCTCTCGGCCGGTGCCGGCGCGGCCTCGTCCGGACCGGGTTCGGCGGGCGTTTCATCGGCGGCCTGCTGCGCGGCGAGCTGGGCGCGATTACGCGCCTCGAAATCGATCGGCGGCGGCGTCGCAGCCGGTGCCGGCCGGGGAATCTGCACCGGCTCGAACTCCGGCGCCGGCGGGATTTCACTGCTGCGGCTGAAGCGCCCGGCCTGCGACGGATCGAACAGCAGCGACCAGGCGATGATCCCGATCCCGATCAGCACGGCGGCGCCGATAAGTCGCTGCTTCAAGCCGACGTGCACCGCTGACTGCCCTCCGCATCGATGAGTTCCAAGGCCGGCCCCACAGTAAGGAAGGAACCGAAAACGAGGAGCCGGCTGTCTGCCGGCAGGTTCCGCGCCGCCCAGTCCAGCGCAGCGGCCGGTTCCTCGGCCGCGTGCAGCACCTTGGCGCCTGCATCCTGCAGTTCCCGGGCGAGTTGCGTGCCGGGCAGGCCCCGGTCACCGTTCGGCAGACCGGTCGTGATCCAGCCCTCGACCTGTGGTCCGAGAGCCGCGATCATCGCGCTGCGGTCCTTGTCGGCGAGCACGCCGAACACGGCGTGACAGGGCGTGAATCCGGTCTCCGACACGTAGCGAGCCAGACTCTCCGAAGCCGCTGGATTATGGGCGACGTCCAGCAGCACGACAAGGCCGCGGTAGCACCCGCGCTGGCGGCGGCCGTCGACCGAAAAGGTCCTGAGCGTCTGCTCCAGCCGGTCCCGCGGCGCGCGGGCCAGCGCGGCCATCCAGCGGCGCCGACTCGCCTGGGCTGCCGTGCCCGGCCCGGAGTCGGCGCGGGATGGGGTCTCGTCCGGTGACGCCGTCATGCGGGCTCCCTGGTGTCTCGATCCGCGGGGCCATTGCGCCGCCGGTTAGCGTGTCACGCGACACGGTCGTGCCGGTCCCCTAG
>CAZOUC010000168.1:0-4560 GCA_964582825.1 uncultured Enterobacteriaceae bacterium
GGCACGCCTGCGCGGATCGGTCGCCGTACTGATGGGTGGGGACTCGGCCGAGCGCGAGGTCAGCCTCCGCGGTGGACGGGCCGTGCACCAGGCGCTCGAGGCGCGCGTCCCCGGCGCGCTGGCGATCGACGTTGACGGCGCAATTCTCGCGCGCCTGCAGCAGGAACGGGTCGGGCACGCCTTCCTGATGCTGCACGGCCGCGGTGGCGAGGACGGCACGATCCAGGGTGCACTGGAACAGCTGCAGATCGCCTACACCGGCAGCGGCGTGCTGGCATCGGCGCTGGCGATGGACAAGCTGCGCTGCAAGTGGCTGTGGGCCGGGCTCGGGATCGACACCCCGGCCTTTGCGCTGCTCGACGGCGCCGGGCGCTACCCGGAACTCGAACCCCTGCTGGGCCCGCAGATGATCGTCAAGCCATCGCGCGAGGGGTCGAGCATCGGCATGATGCGCGTGTCCAGCGCCGACGAACTCGATGCGGCGTACGCGCTGGCCTGCCGCTACGACGATGACGTGATCGTCGAGACCTGGATCGACGGCGCCGAGTACACGGTGGCGATTCTCGGTGACGAGGCACTGCCACCGATCCGCCTCGAAACCGACCGCGGCTTCTACGACTACGACGCCAAGTACGTCGCCGACGATACCCGCTACATCTGCCCCTGCGGACTCGGTACCGACGAGGAGCAGGAGCTCAGGACACTGGCCCTGCGCGCCTACCACAGCCTGGACTGCCGGGGCTGGGGGCGGGTCGACCTGATGCGCGATCGGAGCGGGCGCTGGCTCGTGCTCGAGGTGAATACCTGCCCGGGCATGACCGACCACAGCCTTGTGCCGATGGCCGCGGCGGCCGCCGGTATCGACTTCGAGGAACTCGTCGCGCGCATCTTCGTGCTGAGCCTCGACACGGGGGGTGGGCGATGACCGCGATGCTGTTCCGTCGCGGCGCCGGTGTGCGCGGTGCGAGCCGCGCCGCGATACGCACGCCGCCGTGGACGCGCTGGCGCGGCGCCCTGCTGCCGCTGCTGGCGCTGGCGGCGCTGCTGCCGGCGGTGCAGCTCGGCGCCATGACCCTGCGGTCGATCGCCGACATGCCGATCCGCCAGGTGCAGCTGCGCGGCGAGTTCGAACATCTCGACGCGACGCAGCTCGAAGCGCGCATCGCCCCCTGGCTGGACTCGGGTTTCTTCCGCATCGACCTGCAGGCGGTGCAGCGTGAACTGGAGGCCCTGCCCTGGGTGCACGTGGTCACGGTACAGCGGCGCTTTCCCGACCAGCTCAGCGTTCGCGTCACGGAGCAGGTGCCACTGCTGCGCTGGGGCGAGCACGCACTGCTCAATCCCTACGGTGAACCGTTCCGGCCGGCCAGCACCGCGGCGTTCGACTCGCTGCCGCTGCTGCGCGGCCCCGAGGGCAGCGAACAGATCATGCTGGCGCGTTTCGATGCGCTGATGGAGGTGCTGGCGCCGAGTGGTCATGTCGTGGACGAGCTGGTGCTGGACGGCAAGCACAGCTGGAGCCTGCGGCTGGACAACGGCCTGCAGGCGATGCTCGGCCGCCACCAGCTCGAGCTGCGCAGCCGCCGGCTCGCTGCGCTGCTCGGCCGGCCTCAGCTGATCGCTACGGCGCCCGGGTCCACGGTGGACCTGCGCTACAGCAACGGTTTCGCCCTGAGCCCGGCCGCAGTCGGGCCCGATGCATCACTGAGGGAGTCTGGGTAGATGGCGAATGCAACGGAAGGCCGGATGATCGTGGGCCTCGACATCGGTACCTCCAAGGTCGTCGCGATCGTCGGCGAGGTCGGTGCGGATGGTGACATGGAAGTCGTCGGCATCGGCTCGCACCAGTCCCGCGGACTGAAAAAGGGCGTGGTCGTGAACATCGAATCGACGGTGCAGTCGATCCAGCGCGCCGTCGAGGAGGCGGAGCTGATGGCAGGCTGCCAGATCCACTCGGTTTACGCCGGCATCGCCGGCAGCCACATCCGCAGTCTGAACTCGCACGGCATCGTCGCGATCAAGGATCGCGAGGTGTTCCCGCACGACGTCGAGCGGGTCATCGACGCGGCGCAGGCGGTGGCGATTCCGGCGGACCAGAAGGTGCTGCACATCCTGCCGCAGGAGTACGTGATCGATGCGCAGGAGGGCATCAAGGAGCCGCTCGGCATGTCCGGCGTGCGACTCGAGGCCAAGGTGCACCTGGTGACCTGCGCGGTCAACGCGGCCCAGAACATCGAAAAGTGCATCCGCCGCTGCGGACTCGACGTCGAGGACATCATTCTCGAGCAACTCGCGTCCAGCCACGCGGTACTGACCGAGGACGAAAAGGAACTCGGCGTCTGCCTGGTCGACATCGGCGGCGGCACCACCGATATCGCGATCTTCACCGAGGGCGCGATTCGCCACACCGGCGTGATCCCGATCGCAGGAGACCAGGTGACCAACGACATCGCGATGGCGCTGCGCACGCCGACCCAGTACGCCGAGGAGATCAAGATCAAGTACGCCTGCGCCCTGGCGCAGCTGGCCGGCGCCGAGGAGGTGATCAAGGTGCCCGGAGTCGGGGACCGCGAGCCGCGCAACCTCAGCCGGCAGGCGCTCGCCGAGGTGGTCGAGCCGCGTTATGACGAACTGTTCACCCTGGTGCAGGCGGAGCTGCGCCGCAGCGGCTACGAAGACCTGCTTGCCGGCGGCATCGTGCTGACCGGCGGCACCTCGAAGATGGAAGGGGTCATCGACCTCGCCGAGGAAATCTTTCACATGCCCGTGCGCATCGGCAGCCCGCAGACCGTGCAGGGCCTGCAGGACATCGTGCGCAACCCGATCTACGCCACGTCCGTGGGCCTGTTGATCTACGGCCTGCAGCAGCAGGGCGGCAAGCGCGGCTACGGCGACCGTCTCGCTGACGGTGCGGGCCTGTTCGGCAGGGTCAGGAGCTGGTTCCAGGGCAACTTCTGACCGAAGACAAGAGTGAGTAAACGAAAGCAACCAGACCAAACCAAAGGAGAGCACCATGTTTGAACTGGTAGACAGCGCGCCGCAAAGCGCGGAAATCAAGGTTATCGGCGTCGGTGGCGGGGGTGGCAACGCCGTCCGTCACATGATCGAGAATGCCATCGAGGGCGTCGAATTCATCTGTGCCAACACCGACGCCCAGGCTCTGTCCGACGTGTCCTCGCGTACCATCCTGCAGCTGGGCAGCGGCATCACCAAGGGCCTCGGCGCCGGTGCCAACCCGGATGTCGGTCGCCAGGCCGCCCTCGAGGACCGGGATCGCATCGTCGAGGTCCTCAGCGGCGCCGATATGGTGTTCATCACCGCCGGCATGGGCGGGGGTACCGGTACCGGCGCGGCGCCGATCGTGGCCGAGGTGGCACGGGAGCTGGGCATCCTGACGGTGGCGGTGGTCACCAAGCCGTTCGCGTTCGAAGGGCGCAAGCGCATGGCCATCGCCGAGGAAGGGCTGGCGGAACTCCAGCAGAACGTCGATTCGCTGATCACGATTCCGAACCAGAAACTGCTCACCGTGATGGGCAAGGAGACTTCCCTGCTGAACGCGTTCCGCGCGGCCAACGACGTGCTGCTCGGTGCCGTGCAGGGCATCGCCGACCTGATCATTCGCCCGGGCATGATCAACGTCGATTTTGCCGACGTGCGCACGGTGATGTCAGAAATGGGTATGGCGATGATGGGCACCGGGACCGGGGTCGGCGAGGGCCGCGCCCGCGAGGCCGCCGAGGCGGCGATCCGCAGCCCGCTGCTGGAGGATGTCCACCTCGACGGCGCGCGCGGCATCCTGGTCAACATCACCGCCGGGCTCGATCTGGCGCTCGGCGAGTTCAACGAGGTCGGCAACACCATCGAGGAATTCGCCTCCGACAACGCCACCGTCGTGGTCGGCACCGTCATCGACCCCGACCTGCGCGACGAGATCCGCGTGACCGTGGTTGCGACCGGGCTCGGCGACGCGCTCGGCCAGCGTCCGGTCAAGCTCGTGGAAGAGACGCCGGCTCCGGCCAAGATCGCCGCGGCCACCGCGGAGCCGGATTACCGGGAACTGGACCGGCCTGCCGTGACTCGACGCCAGGCCCGCAGCGGTGACGCCCAGGCTGCGGTGGCCGCCGGCAGCGACCTCGAGTACCTGGACATTCCGGCCTTCCTGCGGCGCCAGGCCGACTGACGGGCGGCACCGCCCCCGTGACGCGAGTCACAATTCGCGTCATTGAGCCTGCCGGGTGGCCGGTCGGGACGCTCTCCCCCGGCCGGTCGCCTGGCATTCGTCTTGCGTATGTGCAATAGTACCGCGCTGAAGTTACGCCGACCG
Source organism: uncultured Enterobacteriaceae bacterium (assembly GCA_964582825.1). GTDB lineage: Bacteria > Pseudomonadota > Gammaproteobacteria > Pseudomonadales > UBA5518 > CAZOUC01. The sequence goes on from CAZOUC010000168.1 coordinate 4,325, forward strand.
AACTAAATCTTTGAAGCGGTCGGCAGACTTTCGGGCTGCAGGGCACCATGCGCGTCATCATCGTCGGAGAACAGAGCGGCCGTTGTCGTCACGGGCGCATCACGAGTGTGCAGCTCGCCGGCGCGCTGTGCGCGGTGCTCGCCCTGTTGCTGGCAGCCGCGTGGTCCGGTTACCGGCTGGCCAGCGAACGCTACGAGGCGCTGCCGAGCCAGCTCGTCCAGGACTGGCAGGCCGAG
>CAZOUC010000168.1:4570-6026 GCA_964582825.1 uncultured Enterobacteriaceae bacterium
GCCGAGGTCGAGACGCTCCGACAGCAGAGCCGCGAACTCGGTGAACGCAGCGTCGAGGAGCGTCAGGCCTACGCTCTGCGCCTCGCTTCCTTGCAGGCACGACTGGTGCGGCTCGATGCGCTCGGTGAGCGGCTCACCGGTGTGGCCGGGCTGGACGAGGGCGAGTTCGACTTCAGTCGTGAACCGGCGCTCGGTGGTCCCGACCGGGACCTCGAGGAAATCGAGGCCGTGGCACCGGATCTCGAGCAGGTCATCGACCAGTTCGAGCGCAAGCTCGCCGACCGCGAACAGCAGTTGCAGCTGATGGACGGATTCATCCGGACGCGTCAGCAGTTGAAGGAAACCCAGCTGGCCGGCCGGCCCGTTCGCAAAGGCTGGATGTCGTCCGGCTTCGGCCGCCGCACCGATCCGTTCCACGGCCGCCCGGCCTGGCACGACGGCGTCGACTTTGCCGGCAGCGAGGGCGCGGAGATCATCGCCGTCGGAGCCGGCGTCGTGACCTGGTCCGGCGACCGCTTCGGCTACGGCCAGATGGTGGAGATCAGCCACGCGGACGGTTACGTCACGCGGTACGCACACAACCGGGAAAACCTCGTCGATGTCGGTGACGTGGTGAATCGCGGCGAAGTCATCGCGCGGATGGGCAGTTCCGGCCGCTCGACCGGGCCCCACGTGCACTTCGAAGTGCTGCACCACGGCAAGGCCATCGACCCGACGGCCTTCATCTACCGCGCCAGTCGGTGACACCGCCGTGCCCCGGTGGGGCGCGTGAATAATCCGCCGCATCACTCCTGTCGCTGACATATAATTGCGAGTTTTTGTCGAGCCCTTCCACGGGCGCCCGGCGCCGCGCTCGACAGCCCCAATCAGAACCGGAAGCAGCATGGTCGCCAAACTCTTAAGCAGGATCGTCGGAACCCGGAACGACCGCGAACTCAAGCGCATGGCCAAGGTCGTCAAGCGCATCAATGCGCTCGAGGCCGACATCGAAGCGCTCGATGGCGCCGCCCTGAGCGCCAAGACGACGGAATTCCGCGAACGCCTCGACAAGGGCGAGTCGCTGGACGCCCTGCTGCCCGAAGCCTTCGCCGTGGTGCGCGAGGCGAGCCGGCGCACGATCGGCCTGCGCCACTTCGACGTGCAGCTGATCGGTGGTATCGCCCTGCACAAGGGCAAGATCGCCGAGATGCGCACCGGCGAGGGCAAGACCCTGGTGGCGACGCTGCCGGTGTACCTCAACGCCCTGACCGGCCGGGGCGTGTACGTCGTGACCGTCAACGATTACCTGGCCCGCCGCGACGCCGCCTGGATGGGTCCGATCTACGAATTCCTCGGCATGAGCGTCGGTACCATCACGCCGAACCAGGACATGGTCAGCAAGCGCGCGGCCTACCAGTCCGACATCTGCTACGGCGCCAACAACGAGTTCGGCTTCGACGACCTGCGCGACAACATG
>CAZOUC010000169.1:0-6020 GCA_964582825.1 uncultured Enterobacteriaceae bacterium
CCCGGGTAGACGCGCCGGTGATCGCCGAGGGTCGCCACCAGGGTGTCGCCGGGCAGGTTCAGGCGGGATACCCCGAGGCCGCCCAGGCGCTCCAGGCGCCGGGCGCGCTCGCGCAGCCGCAGGCCCCGTTCGGCGACCAGGGCCGGCGCCCCGAGCACCTGCGTCTGGCGCTGCTGACCGTGCGCCAGTTCGAGGAACGGCCGCTCGAAGGCCTGTGCGGGCGGCCCGGACAGGCCGAGCAGCGCGGCCAGAAGCAGGCACCGGGAGGCGGCTTTCGAAAGCATGTTCGGTGGAATCTGTCGGCAAGGGTCCAGAAAAAGTAGCAGCGATTGCCGATTTGTCACGGCGACCCGGGCCGCGCCGTCGCCCGGCTGCGTCCTGCCCGGAACTAGCCGGCGCCTCGTTCGCGCTCGTCGCTGCCGGTACCGGATTCGTTGGCGGCGAAGTCGGTCGGTACGGAGTCGAGGGCGCGTCGCAGCAGGTCCTCGTAGTTGCGCACGCGTTGGACATAGCGCACCGGCTCGTGTCCGCGCGCGTAACCGTAGCGGGTGCGCTGGTAATACTCCGGCTGGCTCAGCAGCGGCAGCACCGACTTGAGTTCGTTCCAGGCATAGGGGTTGCGTCCCAGTTCCCGGGCCAGTTCCATGGCGTCCTGCAGGTGACCGTAGCCGACGTTGTAGGCGGCCAGCGCCATCCAGCTGCGGTCCGGCTCCATCACTTCCGCCGGCAGGCGCGCGCGCAGCCGGGCCAGGTAGCGGGCGGCCCCGTCGATGCTCTGCTGGGGGTCGAAGCGGCTTTCCACGCCGAGTTCGCGCGCGGTCACCAGGGTCAGCATCATCAGGCCGCGGACGCCGGTCGGACTGCGCGCACGGGGGTTCCAGTGCGACTCCTGGTAGGACAGAGCCGCCAGTCGGGTCCAGGCGAGGTCGTGCTCGGCGGCCGCCTCCTCGAACAGCGGACGGTACCGCGGCAGGCGCTCGTCGATGCGCTGCAGAAACCGTCGCGTGTCCACGTAGTCGTAGCGCTCGAGTTTGCCGTAATAGCGATCGAGCGTGCGCGCCAGTCCGCCGCTGGCGCGATACTGCTGCAGCCAGGCGTTGGCGGCGTCGCGCAGCGCGAGCTGCCGCGGCGGCAGGTACCAGACGAACTGCCAGGTACCGGGAAACGTCAAGGGCACGGTCAGTTCCGGGTGGTAGCGGCGATTGATGGCGGCGACATTCGAGTCGGCGATGGTGCAGTCGATGCGGCGCTCCCAGACGTCCTGCAACAGCTGCTCGACGTCCCGGGGCACGGCCTGCCAGCGCAGTCCGGGCAGCGATGACTCGAGCGCCTGCAGGCGCTGTTCGAAACTGCTGCCGGAAGTCACGACGATCCGCGCCTGCGGCAGCTCCTCGAGCCGCCGCGGGTTGACACCGCCCCGGCGACAGGCCAGCACTTCCGTCACGTTCTGGTACGGTGTCGTGCTCAGCAGTGCCGAGTGGCGGTCCGGAAGCGCGGTCAGGCCGGCCCCGGCGATGCATGGACCGCAGGCCTGCACCGCTGCGAACAGATCGTCGAGGTGGTCGAAACTGTCGATGCGCAGTTGCCAGCCGTTGGCGGCGGCGAAGTCCCGCACCATGTCGACTTCCGGACCGACCGCATTCCCGTGACGGTCGTAGTAGAACGTCGTCGGAGCGTTGCGGGTCAGCAGGACGATCTCGGCGCCCGGCGGCGGCAGCTCGGCGCGCGGTTCGGGCGCGTCGCCCGAACAGGCCGCGAGCGCGCACGCGCACAGCAGGCTGACGGCAACCAGGGCTCCTTGCTGTCGACCGGACAAGCCGCCCCTCCTCTCCTCGAGTCAGTCGACAGCATAGCCTGAGCGGCCGGCTTTCGCCCCCGCTCGTGCTTCGCCTATCATCACGGCGTTCTCCGCGGGCAGGACAAAGGTGCATGACCGAAGGGGCGCGCCAGGATGAAGCGCCAGGGCCGGAGCCGGACACGGCCGCCGGCAAATGGCTGCGCCGGTACTTCGACTGGCTGCTGCCCGACATCGAAGACGAGACGGACCGCCTGCGCGCCGAACTGCTGGCGCTGTCCCTGCTGCTGTTCTTCACCCTGGTGCCCCTGACGCTGCCGTTGCTGCTATTCGTATATCCGGGCTGGGTACTGTCCACGGTGCTGCTGTTCAGTGCCCTGCACGTGTTCACGCTGATGAACCTGCGCGCCGGCCGTATCGAACTGGCCGCGACCCTGCTGATGCTGAGCGTGTCGGGCCTGGCGTTCACGCTGATGATCCGCTCGAACGGCGTGTACGACGTCGCCATGTTCCTGCTGCCGATCCTGCTGTTCGCGTCGGCGATGACCATGCGGCGCGGTGCCTACGTCCTGCTGAGCGCCTGCATCATTCTCGGCACCTGGGGTGTCGCCGCGCTGCACTTCACCGACTGGTACGAGCTCGACTGGGTTCGCGCGGCGCGCAGCCAGGTCGCCCTGGACCTGTTTTTCTACACCCTGTTCCTGCTGCTGATGGCCGTGGTCGCGCAGACGTTCACCGGTGCCCTGTACCGCCTGCTGCGCCGCGCCCGACGCAGCGAACGGGCCCTGCAGACCGTCAACCGGGAACTGGACCGACGCGTGGCACGGCGCACCGCCGAACTGGAAACCGCCACCCGCGAACTGGAGACCTTCGCGTATTCGATATCGCACGACCTGCGCACGCCGCTGCGCGCGATCAGCGGTTACGCGAGCATCATGCGCGAGGAGAGCGGCGACACGCTGGCCGAGTCCGACCGCGAACTGCTGCAGCGCATCGACGACGCGGCCAAGCGGCTCAGCGCTCTCATCGATGGCCTGCTGCGTTTCTCGCGGCTCAATACCCGCACTCTCGACCCGCAGCCGGTACACCTGGACGACCTGGTGCGTTCCGTGGTCCGCCAGGAAGTACGGGCCGCGCCCGATCGCGCGATCGAGTGGCACATCGGGCCGTTACCGGCCGTCGAGGCGGACCTGCAACTGCTGCGCCACGTCGTCCAGAACCTGGTCAACAACGCGATCAAGTTCACCGCCGGCGTCGATCCGGCCGTGATCCGCATTGACGCGCGGCAGGACGGTGAATGGACGTGCCTGCAGGTCAGCGACAACGGCGCCGGCTTCGATCCGGCCTACGCGGACAAGCTGTATCGCGTGTTCCAGCGCCTGCACTCGCCGCGGGAGTTTCCCGGCGACGGCGTGGGCCTGGCCACGGTGAAGCGGATCGTCGAGCGCCACGGCGGCCGGGTTGCGGCCGAATCGGGAGTGGGCCCGGGTGCCCGCTTCGCAATCGCGCTGCCGACCCGCGCCGTGGCGCATCACGAACCGGAGTCGCCGCCGCCCCTGCCGCTTTTCGATTCGCCGGCAGCCGGTCAGAAGCGGTAACGCAAGGCGACGCTCATCGCGTCGAAGCGCCGCACCTCGGCGCGGCCGGCAGGCACCCGGTAGTCGCCGAGCGCTGCCGTCAGGTCGAGACGCCGGCTCATCGGAAAGCTCACCCGGTGGCCGCGCAGGCCGCTGATGTCGTCCCCGCGGATGCGGCTCAGGGCGGCCAGCCATTCGCCCTCGCGCGGGTCGCCGCGGTCGAGGCGAAAGGGAGACAGGCGGTGCCAGCGCTCGACGGTGGACAGGGAATCGAACTCCGGCAGGTCGCCGGTGCGGCGCGGCTCGGCGTCGACCGTCGCGGCGGCCAGCGTCAACAGCAGGGCGGCGAGGCTCAGCAGCTTCATGTTCGTCTCCCGATGCGTGGCGAGTCGGGATCAGCTTACCGGCGAAGACCGGCCTGCCTAGCCCCCCGGCCGGATATGTTTGCCCGGCGTGACCCGGTCGACATCCTCGCCGTCACCGTGCCACATTCCGGACGTGAACCAGTCGACGGTTGCCTGCCCGCGTCGCAGCGCTTACGCTCGTCACTGGCATTCCTCGCTCGAGGTCACTGCGGGTGCAGTTCCACGACGACAACACGACGGCAGCGGCGATTCTGCGCCGCGCAATCCCGGAGATGGTGCGCCGGCAGATTCCCGTGACGCCGGTCAACTTCGCGCTCTGGTACGCCTTCGTCGCCGACCTCGACCGGCGCCTGCGCGAGGAACTCGAACGCAGCTTCCCGCAGCCGGGTCTTTACGACGCCAGGCGCAGCGAAGAATTGTTCTACCAGTACATCATCCGGCCGATGATCCCGGACCAGGAGCAGGCGCAGCAGCACACCGCGTCTCTGCTCGCCGACCTGCTCGAGAGCGTACTCGGCAACGCCTCCCTGACCCGCGACTACGCCGCGCTGCTCGAAGACAGCCTGGACACCCTGCAGCGTGGCGCCAGCCAGCGCGAACTCGAGGCGACGATGGACAAACTGCTGCAGGAAACGCAGCGTGTGCGCGACCGTCAGAGCGTATTCCAGGCCGAACTGGACAGCAGCCAACGCCGCCTCGAGGCACTGCGTGAACACGTGCTGGGCCGCGAGCACGACGCTTTCCTGGACCTGCTGACCGGGCTCGGCAACGAACGGCACTTTCGCGCGGCGCTGGAGCAGGCTGTCGAGGAATCCGAGCACCGCAGCGCCGTGCTGCGCATGGACATCGACGAGTTCGGCGAACGCTGGCAGCGCGCCGGCGACACCACGGCGGCGCGGGTCCTGCAGGCGGTCGGCGAGGCACTGGCGGCGCACCAGGGCGAAGACATCGCCGTGGCGCGACTCGACCAGGGCCGCTTCGCGATGGCCATGCGGCGACATGCGCTCGAAGATGCGCTCGCCGTCGCCCAACGGCTGCGACGACGTATCGGCCGCATCGAACTGCCCGCCGAGCAGGGCACCCCGCTCAGCGACATCACCGCGTCATTCGGCGTGGCGGAGCACCGCAGCGGTGAAGGCGCAGACAGCCTGCTCGCCCGGGCGGAATCCGCCCTGCAGCGGGCCCTCAGCGGCGGACGCAGCCAGGTCAAGGCCGCTGCCTGAGGACCCAGGGCAGAATCCATGCGCAGCACCCTGAGCGCCCTGGCAGCGCTGTTCGTCGGGCTCGGTCTTATCATGATCAGCGGCGGCCTGCAGGGGACGCTGCTGGGAGTGCGCGCCACCCTGAGCGGCTTCGAGTCCGGTGCGGTCGGCGTCGTGATGTCGAGCTACTACGTCGGCTTCCTGGCCGGGGCGGCGGTCGCGCCGGGGCTGATCCGGACCGTCGGGCACATCCGGGTGTTCGCGGCGATGGCCTCGCTGGCCTCACTCGCGCCGCTCATCCACTCGATCGCGGTGGTACCGTGGGTCTGGCTGGCGATGCGTATCCTGTCCGGCATGGCTTTCGCCAGCCTGTTCATCATCGCCGAGAGCTGGCTCAACGACCGCGCCGACAACAGCAACCGCGGCCGCATCATGTCGCTGTACATGATCGTCTGTGCCGGCGGTCTCGCGGCCGGCCAGTTCCTGCTGCTGGTGGCCGACCCCAACGGCTTCGTGCCGTTCGTGCTGGTTTCGGTCCTGCTGTCCCTGGCCGTGCTGCCTATCGCACTGAGCTCCCGCCCGGTGCCGCAGTTCGAGGCGGACTACCAGCTGACGATGCGGTCGTTCTTCCGCCTGGCGCCGCTGGCGGCCGGTGGCATCTTCTTCGTCAGCATCGCCTACGGCGCGTTCTACGGGATGGCCGCGGTGTTTGCCACCGAGATCGGCATGACCACCGCGGAAATCTCCACGCTGGTGGCCACCGGCATCATCGGCAGCGTACTCGGTCAGTGGCCGATCGGTTACCTGTCGGACCGCGCCGACCGGCGCCGGGTGATCGTCGTATCCTGCTTCGCCGCTGCCGGCGCCTGCACGATGATTGCACTCGGACTGAACCACTTCGAACTGGTTTATGCGGGCATGTTCCTGTTCGGTGCCCTGTCGATGACCCTGTACTCGGTGCTGGTGGCGCACGCCAATGACTGCCTCGATCCGCAGCAGATGGTCGGCGCGGCCAGCACCATCATCCGCCTCAACGGCGCCGGGTCGGCGCTCGGCCCGCTGTGCGTGGCGCTCGCCACCC
>CAZOUC010000170.1:0-6016 GCA_964582825.1 uncultured Enterobacteriaceae bacterium
CGGCTGCCCGCGGCGCGTTGCCCTGGCCGGTCAGCGGTGCGCTGCGCAATGCCTTCGGCGGCATTCGCAGCGAGGGCAAGCTGCGCTGGCACGGCGTCGTCATTGCCGCCGAAGAAGGCACGGAGGTGCGGGCGATCCACGACGGGCGCGTCGTCTACGCGGGCTGGCTGCGCGGCTCCGGCCTGCTGATCATCATCGATCACGGCGACGACTACATGAGCCTCTATGCCCACAACCGCCAGTTGTTGCGCGACACCGGTGAGTGGGTCAGGGCCGGCGACCCGATCGCGCGGGTCGGCTCCAGCGGCGGCAGCCAGCAAGCCGGCCTGTACTTCGAAATCCGCCACCGGGGTGCACCCCAGGACCCGGTCGCCTGGTGCCGGCGCCGCACTTGAACCGCCCGGTGCGGTCATAGTAGGAGCCGAACCTGCCATCTCGTCGCCCTGCCCTCGCTGGCAAAGACGGCAGCGGGCGGGCAAACTGCAGTATTCCGACACGGCCCCGGGGGCCGGGAGTGAGAGACGTATGACCACCACGCCACTTCGACGCCTGCTGTGCGCCGCCGCGCTGGCCCTGTACGCACCGCTGCTGGCGGCGCAGGAGCCGCCGGCCGACGAATCGCCGGAAGGCGTCCTGCCGCTGCAGGACCTGCGGGTATTCGCCGACGTGTTCAACCAGATCCGGGTCAGCTACGTCGAGGAAATCGACGATCGGACCCTGCTCGAGAACGCGATCAAGGGCATGCTCAACGGCCTCGACCCGCACTCGACCTACCTGGACGAGACCTCCTTCGGCGACCTGCGCGAGAACACCTCCGGCGAGTTCGGCGGCCTGGGACTCGAAGTGGGCATGGACAACGGCTTCATCCGCGTCATCGCGCCGATCGACGACACCCCGGCGCAGAGCGCCGGCGTCGAAGCCGGTGACCTGATCATCAGCCTCGACGGCCAAAGCGTCAAAGGCATGACCCTGAACGAGGCCATCACGATGATGCGCGGCGAACAGGGCACCACGATCGACCTGACGATCATCCGCGACGGCAGCCCGGCGCCGATCGAGATGACACTGACCCGGGACACGATCCGCGTGCGCAGCGTCCGCCAGCGCGTCATCGAGCCGGGCTACGGCTACGTGCGCATCGCCCAGTTCCAGATCGGCACCGGCGAGGACCTGCGCGGTGCGGTGCAGCGGCTCATCGACGAAAACGGCGGCCCCCTGCAGGGCCTGATCCTGGACCTGCGCAACAACCCCGGCGGCGTGCTGCAGTCCTCGGTCGAGGTCGCCGACGCCTTCCTCGAACAGGGCAGGATCGTGTCCACGGCGGGGCGGGTCGACCAGGCCGAATCCGCGCACTACGCCAGCAGCGGCGACCTGCTCGACGGCGCGCCGATGATCGTGCTGATCAACGGCGGCTCGGCCTCCGCCTCCGAGATCGTCGCCGGTGCGCTGCAGGACCACAAGCGCGCGGTCATCCTCGGCACCGACAGCTTCGGCAAGGGGTCCGTGCAGACCGTGCTGCCGCTGTCCCAGGACCGGGCCATCAAGCTGACCACGGCCCGCTACTACACACCGCTGGGTCACTCGATCCAGGCGCAGGGCATCCGCCCCGACGTGTACGTCGAGCGGGCCCGCGTCGAGTCCCTGCGGAGCGCGCGCCGGCTCAGCGAGGCCGACCTCAGCGGCCATCTGAGCAACGGCGATGAGGAATCCGACGCCGCTGACGAAGCCGGGCCGCGTCCGACGAGCGACCTGTTCGGCCGTGACAACCAGCTGTTCGAAGCGCTGAGCGTCCTGCGCGGGATCGCCGTTTACCGCAGCGCGGCCGGCTCGGGCTGATGACGGGGGTGGCGCGCGGCCGGCTCAGGCGCCTGCTCTGCGCGGTCCTGCTGTTCGTGCCGCTCGCCCAGGCGGGTGACCTGGTCATCGTCATCGACGACCTGGGCAACAATCTCGCCGCCGGCCAGCGCGCGATCGACCTGCCGGGGCCGGTCACCTACGCGATCCTGCCGCACTCGCCCTACGGGCCCCGTCTCGCCCGCCAGGCGCACCGGGCTGGCAAGGAAGTCATACTGCACATGCCGATGAGCAATCTCGGGCGACGGCGGCTCGGGGAAGGCGCGCTGCGGCCCACGATGACCCGGGAACAGTTCCGCGACACCCTGCACCGGGCCATCGCGTCGGTGCCCCACCTCAGCGGCATCAACAACCACATGGGCAGCGAGCTGACCCAGTTGCCGATCGCCATGCGCTGGCTGATGGAAGACCTGCGCTGCTACCGACTCTATTTTCTCGACAGCCGCACCACGAGCGCTTCTGTCGCCCTCGACCTGGCCCTGCACCACGACATCGACGCCCTGGGCCGCGACGTCTTCCTCGACAACTCGCGCCGGTACGACGACATCGCCGCCACCTTCGCGCACGCGATCAATCTGCTGGCGCACAGCGAACGTATTGTGCTGATAGGGCATCCGTATCCGGAGACGCTCGCGTTCCTGGAACGGGCCCTGCCGCAGCTCGCGGCGCAGGGCATCGTCCCCGTGCCGGCGTCTGCGTCGCTGCAGCGGCAGCAGTCCGATCCGCTGATGCTGGCCCTCGACGAGGACAAAATCGAGTTGAGCGGAGGGCGATGAAAAAATCGCGGAACGGCAAGCGAACTTGAAAATTCCCTGCTATGTTCCTAGGCAGGCTAGAGAAAAGTCGGAAGATCGGGCTCGAAGCCGTGTTTGTTGCACTCGATCTTCTACGGTATATTCGGCGAACAATGGGTCAGACCGTTGACCCCAGCCCCACCGTGGGGAGGATGTGATGATGACATTCAACCGGGTAGGTGAAGACGGGCCGACGCCAATGCGGACGGACCGCTTCTTCTCCGTGAACAGCGCGTGGTACTTCGCGACCCGCGAGGGCGCATCGATCGGTCCGTTCGAGAACAAGAACGACGCCGAACAGGGCCTGCGCGATTTCATCGACTTCATCGCGCTCGCTGAACCGCGCGTGCTCTCTTCCTTCTACGCATCCCTGCGGCAGGGCGCCTGAACCGGCGCCCCGCCCGCGACCGGCGCCGCCGCGCCGCACGACCTACCTGACCACGATACCGGCCGCGGCCATATACGCCTTGGCCTCGGCGATGCTGTACTCCCCGTAATGAAAGATGCTCGCCGCGAGCACGGCGTCGGCACCGCCCTCGACGATGCCCTCGACCAGGTGCTGCAGGGTTCCGACCCCGCCCGAGGCGATGACCGGCACCGATACGCGGTCGCTGATCGCCCGCGTCAGGCGCAGGTCGAAGCCGTCGCGCGTGCCGTCGCGGTCCATGCTGGTCAGCAGGATCTCGCCGGCCCCGCGTGACACCATCTGCGCAGCCCAGTCGACGGCGTCGATGCCCGTCTCCCGCCGTCCGCCGTGTGTGAACACCGCCCAGCGCGCCGCAGCCACCTGCTTGGCGTCGATCGCGACGACAATGCACTGGGACCCGAAGCGCTGGGCGGCTTCGGTGACGAATTCGGGGCGATGAATCGCCGCGGTGTTGATCGCCACCTTGTCGGCGCCGGCGTTGAGCAACGCGCGGATGTCCTCGACGCGACGCACCCCGCCACCGACCGTAAGCGGAATGAACACCTCGCCGGCGATACGTTCGACGGTGTGCAGGGTCGTGTCCCGGTCTTCATGGCTGGCGGTGATGTCGAGGAAGGTGATCTCGTCCGCACCGGCGTCGTTGTAGCGCCGCGCCACCTCGACCGGGTCACCGGCGTCGCGGATGTCGACGAAGCGCACGCCCTTGACCACGCGGCCGTTGTCGACGTCCAGGCAGGGAATGATGCGCTTGGCCAGCATCAGTCGGCACCCTGTGCATCGCACCAGGCCTGGGCAGCGGCAAGGTCGAGGCTGCCCTCGTAGAGGGCCCGGCCGCTGATCACGCCGACGATCCCGGCATCGCTGGCGGCGCGCACGGCCTGCACGTCCTCGAGGCTGCTGATACCGCCGGAGGCGATCACCGGCAGTCCGCTGTCGCGCGCCAGGCGCGCGGTCGCCTCGACGTTGCAGCCGCTCATCATGCCGTCGCGGTGGATGTCCGTGTACACGACCGCGCTGACCCCCGACTCGGCCAGGCGACGCGCCAGGTCGGTCGCCTCGACATCAGACACCTGCGCCCAGCCGTCGGTGGCGACCTTGCCGTTCAGTGCATCGATGCCGGCGATCACCCGGCCCGGGAAGCGCTGGCAGGCCTCGTCCACGAAGGCCGGGTCCTCGAGCGCCCGGGTGCCGACGATCACCCAGCTCACGCCGGCTTCGAGGTAGGCCTCGATCGTTTCCAGGCGGCGGATACCGCCGCCGATCTGCAGCGGCAGCTCTGGCCAGGCCCGATGGATGGCCGTCACCACGGAGGCATTGCGCGGCTCGCCGGCGAACGCACCGTCCAGGTCCACCAGGTGCAGGCGCCGGGCACCCGCAGCGACCCAGCGGCCGGCCACCGCGACCGGGTCGTCGCCGAACACGGTGGCGTCTTCCATGCGGCCCTGGCGCAGGCGCACGCACTGGCCGTCCTTGAGGTCGATGGCCGGAATGACCAGCATTCAGCAGCTCCCGTCCCAGTCGAGAAAGTTCCGCAGCAGTTGCAGGCCGTTCCGGTCGCTCTTTTCCGGGTGGAACTGCACCGCGAACAGACGCTCGCCCGCCAGCGCCGCCGCGAAGGGAATGCCGTAATCGCAGCGGCCGACCAGGTCGGCCTCGCGGATCGGATCCACGTAGTAGCCGTGCACGAAATAGAAGCGACTGCGGTCCTCGATGCCCGCCCAGAGCGGGTGGCTCCGCGTCTGCACCACCTCGTTCCAGCCCATGTGCGGCACCTTGAGCCGCTCGCCGTCCAGCACGACGCCGTCGGCAAAGCGCCGAACCTCGCCCTCGAACAGGCCGAGGCAGTCGATGCCGTCGTTTTCCTCACTGCGTCGGAGCAGGGCCTGCATGCCGACGCAGATGGCCAGCAGTGGCTTGCGGCCGGCGATGTCGCGCAGCGTTGCATCGAGCCCGAGCCGCGCCAGCTCAGCCATGCAGTCCCTGATGGCGCCGACGCCGGGAAACACCACGCGGTCGGCGTCCAGCAGGTCGGCCGGCCGGCTCGTCACCTGCACCCGCTGGCCATTGCCGACGTGCTCGAGCGCCTTGGCCACCGAGTGCAGATTGCCCATGCCGTAATCGACGACGGCGACGCTGGATGACGACATAGTCGGCTACAGGCTGCCCTTGGTCGACGGCACCTCGCCGGCGGCGGCGGCATCGATCGCCAGCGCCATGCGCAGGGCGCGACCGAAGGCCTTGAACACGGTTTCGGCCTGGTGGTGCGCGTTGTGGCCGCGCAGGTTGTCGACGTGCAGGGTCACCGCGGCGTGATTGACGAAGCCCTGGAAGAATTCGTAGAACAGATCGACGTCGAACTCTCCGACCCGCGCGCGGACGAAATCGACGTGAAACTCGAGGCCCGGGCGGCCCGAGAAGTCCACCACGACCCGCGACAGCGCCTCGTCGAGCGGCACGTAGGCGTGCCCGTAGCGCGTCAGGCCGGCCTTGTCGCCGACCGCTTTCGCGAAGGCCTGGCCGAGCGTGATGCCGATGTCCTCCACGGTGTGGTGGGCGTCGATCTCGAGATCGCCGACCGCCTTGACCTCCAGGTCGATGCGCCCGTGGCGGGCGACCTGGTCGAGCATGTGCTCGAGAAACGGCAGGCCGGTGTCGAAGCTGGAGCGGCCACGGCCGTCGAGGTTCACCGACACCGTGATCTGCGTTTCCAGCGTATCGCGCGTGACCGTGGCGCTTCTGTCCGGCATGGTAGCTCCGGTCTCGATCAAAACCCGGCATTATACGCCGCCGCGCTGCCGCGGGCGCAGTACAATCCCGCCCGACCAGAGGTTCCAGAGACGATTGCATGCCGCGCCGCTCTTTCCAATGTTTCCGCAGAGCATTGACCGGGCGGTCCATCGTCTCTGGAACCATCGCTCGAGGACAGCGATGAGCAAGGACG
>CAZOUC010000171.1:0-5987 GCA_964582825.1 uncultured Enterobacteriaceae bacterium
GCGCGGCAGGCGCAGCTCGAGGATTACCGCCTGCTGATAGTCGGCCAGGGAACTGGTCCCGCTGCCGATGGCGGCGTGGAACACGGTCAGGAGGCTGTCCCGCGCCGGCAGTGTCATCGGGCCCTGAGTCAGTGACAGCAGCGCGCCGACCAGCAGCAGGCCGCCGAGCGCCAGCGCGCTCGGCAGCAGCGGCATGCGGGTCACCGGCTGGCGACCTCGCTGCCCAGGGCGCGGACCAGGCGCTCGGCTTCCTCGACCGCGGCGAGGCTGATGCCGGCTACGAGGTTGGCCGCGTCGACGCGCAGCAGCCGGCCTTCACGGTGGGCACGGGCGTGGCGCAGCAGCGGATTGCGCGTCAGCAGCTGCTCGTCGGCGTCGGCATCGCTGCCGGCCACCAGGATCAGGTCGGGGTCGAGGCTGAGCAGGGCCTCGGCGGAGTAGGTCCGATAGCCGGCGAAGTCGCCGAGATTGTCGGCGCCGAGCAGTTCGATGAAGGCACCGCCGGCGGTGTCGGAGCCGGCCATGCGCAGTTTGCCGCCTTCGACCGACAGCAGCAGGATGGCGCGCTGCCCGCCGAGCCCGGAGTCGGCCAGTCGCCCCGCCAGCCGCTCGATGCGCTCGGCTTCACGCTCGCCGCGCTCATCCGCGCCGACCGCTTCGGCTACCCGACGCAGATTCTCCACCAGCTGCTCGACGCCTGTCGCCGCGGGCAGACGCAGCACCGGCACGCCCGCTCCGGCCAGCGCGTCCAGTACCGGCGGCGGTCCGAGGTGTTCGGAACCGATCAGCAGGTCGGGCTCCAGAGCCAGCAGGCCCTCGGGCGACAGGGCGCGGTGGTAGCCGACGCGCGGCAGTTCGCGGTAGTCCTCGGGCAGGCGGCTGGTGACGTCCACCGCGACCAGGCGGTCGTCCGCGGCGAAGGCGAACAGCATGTCGGTCACCGCGGCATCGGTCGATATGACGCGCGTCTGCGCGCTGACGGGTGCCGCCAGCAGCAGTCCCGCGACGAGCAGCCAGGGCAGCGGGTGAAGGAGCATTCGCGGCATCTCGGCCTCCTGGACGGAATCGGCGCCGGGTCGACGGTCCCGGCCGCAAGAACCCCGGCAGTCTAGAAATTCGCAATTAGTATTGTCAATACGAATCGTTCGCATTTATATTAGCCGTCGCAACGCACACACTCCCATGCTGTACCCGACTGGAGATCACCCCATGCACGCATCCAAACCGACCGCCTGCGCCCTGGCCGTTCTTTCTGCCTGCCTGAGCCTCGCCGCCTCCGGCGTGACGCGGGCCGAAGAGCGCGCCGGCACGCCTGCCAGTGAGAAGCCGGGCGTCGACGAAATCGTGGTCACCGCAACCCGTCTCGATCAGCGTCTCGACGAAGTGAGTCGCAGCCTGGCCATGGTGCAGCGCGACGAGATCGACCGGATCCAGCCGCAGTCGGTGGCGCAGGCACTCGGTTACCAGGCCAATATCGCGGTCGTCGGCGGCCCCCGCCCGCAAAACCAGTCGGTCAACATCCGCGGCCTGTCCGGCAGCCAGGTCCTGCAGACCATCGACGGCGCGCGCCAGAACTTCGACTCGGGCCACCGGCCCGGCTACTTCCTGGACCCGGAGCTCCTGCAGAGCGTCGAGGCCCTGCGCGGTCCGGCCAGCAGCCTGTGGGGCTCGGGCGCGATCGGCGGCGTGGTCGCCCAGCGCACCATCGACCCGGAGCGCCTGCTGCGCGACGGAAACTCGATAGGCGGGTTCGTCAAGACCGGCTTCAACGCCAACAACGACCAGAACACGTCCACCGTCGCGCTGGCCGGTCGCGGTGACGACATAGGCTGGCTCGCCAGCGGCTACCACCGCGACGGCGACGACGTCGAGCTCGGCAACGGCGAGCGCCTGACGGGCTCGGCCACCTCCTCCCATGGCCTGATGGGCAAGCTGGACTGGCGCCTGGACGAACAGCAGAACCTGAGCCTGGTCTGGCGCCGCGCCGAGACCGAGGGCACCGTACCCTCGAACGCCGGCGCCGAAATCAACGACACCAGCAACTTCCTGATCCGCCGCGACCAGGTCACCGAAAACGGCAACCTGAGCTATCGCCTCGACACGGCGTCGCCGCTGGTCGATTTCCAGGCTCTCGCCTACTACAACAAGGTCGATTTCGGCGAACAGCGCGTGCGCGACGGCCGCAGCGACCGCACCGAACTCGAAGTGTTGGGCCTGAACGTGAGCAACGTGTCCGAATGGGACCGCCTGACCCTGGCCTACGGCATCGACACCTACCGGGAAGACTTCAGCTCGGATCGCGGCGGCAGCAACCGGCCGCAGCCGCCGCGGGCGGAAACCACCGTCTGGAGCAGCTACGCGAAGGCCATCGTCCCGGTCAGCGAAACCTGGCGCCTGGAGATGGCGCTGCGCTACGACGACTTCACCACCGAGAATGCCAACATCGGTGAGGAACGCTCCGACAGCGCCACCTCGCCGTCGGCGGCGCTGGTCTGGGAGGCCGCCGACTGGGCCACCCTGACCCTGCGCCACGATCGCGCGTTCCGGGCACCCAGCGCCGAGGAGCTGTACACGAGCGGCACCCACTTCTGCATCTTCCCGGGCTTCTGCAACCGCTTCGAACCCAACCCAGAGCTGGATCCGGAGCGCGCCGCCAACACGGAACTGCACGCGCGTTTCGAATTTCTCGACACCGGCGGCGCGGACCGGATCGGCGTCGAGGCCTCGCTGTTCGAGAACCGCATCGACGATTTCATCGAGCAGATCGTCGTCGGCCCGAGCTTCTTTCCGGTCATGGACCCGGGCACGACCAACTGGGTCAACGTCGACGAGGCCACGCTGCGCGGCTTCGAAGTCACGGCCAGCTACGAGACCGGCCCGCTGGCGGCGCGCCTGGCCTACGGCCTCACGCACGGCGAGGACGACGCCACCGGCGCCGACCTGACCAACGTTCCGGCGGACACCCTGACCGGCGACCTCAGCTACCGCTTCGCCGCACAGCGCCTGCTGACCGGACTGCGCGTGGTCCACGCGGCGGACCAGGACCGCACCGACTACCCCGAGAACACCGCCGGCATCGTCTACGACGGTTACACCGTCACCGACCTGTACGCCAGCTGGCTGCCGCGCCTCGTCGACGGTCTGCGCCTGGATCTCAGCGTCAACAATCTCGGCGACAAGTTCTACCGCCGCGCCTGGGAACAGCTGCCGCAGACCGGCCGCGAAATCATCCTGTCGGCGCGCTACAGCTTCTGAGGAGTTTCCGATGACCGATCAGAACGAGACACCGCCCAAGCTGCCGGGCAGCGAGGCGCAGCTGCTGCTCGAGCAGCTGGCCACCTGGGGCAACACCACCACCATCGTGCTGCACGGTGGCTGCGTGTTCGAATTCAAGGGGCCGTTCCCGAAGGGCTCCGTGGCCGAGGGGTACTACAACCTCGACGGCCCCGTGCCCGGCTTTCACGGCCACCTGCGCCTGGACATGATCGACCACGTCGGCTTCCAGGACCATGAACACCGTGGACGGCCGAGTTACGCCTTTACCTTCAACTCCGCGCGCGGCGGCAACATCTTCAAGGTGTTCCTCGGCCGCGGCCCCGACGGTGAAGTGATCCCGGACCAGCTGGCGGCCTTTCGCCGCATCCGCGAGCGCGGCAGCGTACTGGACGAAGCAGAACTGGAGCAGACGACATGAAAAACAAGGCCATGCAATACCGCCTCAGCAGCGAGGTGCTCGATTTCATCCAATCCCGGCGCAGCCTGCAGCTCGCTACCCTGCTCGAGGACGGTTCGCCCTACGCCTCCTACGCACCGTTCGCGATCGGCGACGAGTGCCTGTACGTGGTGCTGAGCGAGATCGCCGTGCACGGCCTGAACCTGCAGCGCGACCCGCGCGCCTCGGTGCTGATCGTCGAGGACGAAGACACGGCCGGCGAACTGTTCGCGCGCATCCGCGTCAACTACGCGGTGCGCGCCGAGGCCCTCGAGTACGGCAGCGACGCCTTTCGCGCCGGCGTCGACTGCCTCGCCGAGCGCCTCGGCGACCGGCCGCGCAACCTCAGTGAACTGCAGGACTTCCGCCTGTTCCGCCTGGTGCCGCTCGGTGGCCGCTACGTCAAGGGTTTCGGCAAGGCCTACAACCTGGTCGGCAATACCCTGGCCGGCGAGGAGCTGACGCACATGCGCGATGGCCACCGGCCGCGCGAGGCCGCAACCGGCTGAGAGCGGCGACCCGGGCCGCGGCGCCGCGCTTCTGCCGATCGGCCGGCTGAGGGCGGTACCGCCGTCAGCCGGCCTCCCGGGTCGTCGACACCGGTCCGCCCGGCCGCTGGCGGCGGCCCTGGTGGCGGCGGTCCAGCCACAGGCCGGCAGCGATGCCGACCGCCAGCGGCGCGAACCATGCCAGGTGCTGGATCGCCGAGGAACCGATTTCGGGAACGAGCCGCGTCAGCCCGATCTGCAGGAACGCGATGTGGGTGGCAATGCCGTTGCCGATCATCGCGCCGTAGTGCTCCTTGATCCACCAGTCCGGTCCACCCGGTCCGTTGCGGACGAGGCTGCGCGCCTCCAGGCCACCGATCGGTCCGAGCAGACCGAACACGACCAGCAACCAGGATTGCGCGACCAGTCCCAGCACGCTCACGGCGACACCGGCGCCGGCCAGCACGACGGCACTGACCCGGAACGCGGTGCCGGTGTAGCGGGTGAAATCCCGTTTCAGGCGCACCGCCAGCCACGCCATCCGGCAACTGTGGGCGACGATCAGGACCAGGTAGCCCAGGAACGCCGCGCCGACCCAGCTGCCCGCGAGCGCCTGGGACAGGGTCAGCGGCAGCGCCGTGAGCAATACGCCGATCATCGCCAGCAGGTAGACCCTGCCGACAGCCTTGTGGCGGACCGAACCCTTCTTCATCACGGCCGCGGTCCAGAACGAGGTCAGGGCGACGGTGCCGACCAGCGCGTGCGGCAGGGCGAACGCTGCCAGTGCCTGTGCTGTTGTCATGAGCGGTTCCTCTCTTGAAGCCTGCGCACAGCATCGCCTCCAGGCCCCGACAATCGAGGTGCCGGAAGTCACCCGTCCGGGGTGCCGAAAGTCATGACTTGCGGGCAGGCGCTTGTCGCGGTCTGCCGCGACCGCTATACAGGCGTCATGGACGAACGCTGGCGCGCCGGCGCGCGCGAACTGCTGACCAACCCGCTGGCCTGGGCCTCGTACGCGGCCTGGATCGCGGTATGGCTCGCCGTCAGTCCGGTGCTGGATCGACCGGGCGCCGCGTTTCCGGCCGCCGAGGACCTGCTGCTGCTCGCCTGGCTGCTCTGCTGGATGTTGTGCCTGCTGGACGAACTGGTGCCGGCGCGGGTCCACACCACGGGACTGGTCGTGCTCACGGCGCTGACGGCATTGACCCTCTGGTCCATTCGCTCGGGCACGACTCCGATCCTGATGATCCTGCTGGCCACGCAGTTCGCCAACCGACTGCCGACACCGTGGCTGGTCTCCGCCCTGCTGGCCATCAACCTGTATTTCGCCGGCGTGATAATCGGGCACTGGGGCGTCCCGGTGGGCTCCGCACTGCCCACGCTGCTCGGAATGGGCGGCTTCCAGCTGTTCGCGGTCCTGGTCATGCTCTACGCGAAAAAGGCCGAGCGCATGGCCGAGGATCTCCGGTCGGTCAATGCGAGACTGCTGGCCACCCGCTCGCTGCTGGGCGAGACGGCCCGCGACCAGGAGCGCCTGCGCCTGTCGCGCGAGCTGCACGACGTGGCCGGCCACAAGGTCACCGCACTCAAGCTGAACCTGCGCGGCCTGGCGCGTCGTCTCGATGGCGAGGCTGCGGTCGAGGTCGACAAGGCGACCGCGCTGGCCGACGAACTGCTCCAGGACCTGCGCTCGGTCGTTCGCCATCTGCGCGAAACCGAGGGCATCAACCTGGTCGAGAGCCTGCGCGAAGTCGCCCGCCCCCTGGCCCGGCCGCGCCTGGAGCTGA
>CAZOUC010000172.1:0-5977 GCA_964582825.1 uncultured Enterobacteriaceae bacterium
GGTTCTTGACCTGCGCGCCGAACTGACGGCGTCGGAGGCCCGTGTCGCCCAGCTCGAAATGGTGCTGTCGACCACCGGCGCCGACATCACCGAATCCGCCAACACCATGCAGGAGAAGATCAACCTGCTGATGTCCGAGGTCGACAAGCTGTGGGCCTCGGCCTGGCGGCGCAACCGGGACCGGCTCGACGGCCAGGAGGAGTCGATCAATGCGCTCAAGACCCAGGTCGCCGGGGTCGCCAGCAACAAGACGCGCATCGAGCAGATCGCCAAAGCCAACGACGAACTGAAGGCCCAGATCGGCGCCGCCCGCCAGGCGGCGTCGGCGCTCGAGGACATCCGCACCCAGCAGGGGCTGCAGGAAGCGATGATCGGCCGGCTGAACCGCGAACTGGACAACCTGACGTCGCGCCAGGCGGGCATCGACCAGCGCCTCAAGGACGCCGAGGGCTGGGTCGAGTCCAACATCGAATTCCGCAAGCAGGTCCAGCGCCGCCTGCTCGAACTCGAAGGCGGCGCCCCCCAGTAGCCCCGTCTCCCGTCTCAACGGTTCCACCGACGATCGGCGCACCGGCCAATCAATCGGGCCAGGTTCAATTGATCGCGCAAGACCAATGGGGCCAGGTTCAATTGATCTAGACCGACCAATGGGGCCAGGTTCGATTGATCGGCGTGGGTGGGGCTTGGCCGAGCGGGTACAATTGCAGGCCTGATCGCCGATGCGCGGAGAGGCCGCATGACCGTGATACGCCAGGACGACCTGATCGACAGCGTCGCCGATGCCCTGCAATTCATTTCCTACTACCACCCGATCGATTTCATCCAGGCCGTGCACGCGGCCTACCAGCGCGAGGCGTCGCCGGCGGCGCGGGACGCGATGGCGCAGATCCTGATCAACTCGCGCCTGTGCGCCGAGGGCCATCGGCCGATCTGCCAGGACACCGGCATCGTCGTGGTGTTCCTGAAGGTGGGCATGGACGTGCGCTGGGACGCGACGATGAGCGTCGCCGACATGGTCAACGAGGGCGTGCGGCGCGCCTACAGCCACCCGGACAACAAGCTGCGCATGTCGATCCTCGCCGATCCGGCCGGCAAGCGCGTCAACACCAGGGACAACACACCGGCGGTGATCCACATGGAGCTCGTGCCGGGCGATACGGTCGACGTGCAGGTGGCGGCGAAGGGCGGCGGATCCGAGAACAAGTCCAAGCTGGCCATGCTGAACCCGTCCGACAGCATCGTCGACTGGGTGCTGAAGACCGTGCCGACGATGGGCGCCGGCTGGTGCCCGCCCGGCATGCTGGGCATCGGCATCGGCGGCTCGGCGGAGAAGGCCGCGGTGCTGGCGAAGGAAGCGCTGATGGACCCGATCGACATCCACGAACTGCGCGAGCGCGGCCCGTCGAACCGCATCGAGGAGCTGCGCCTGGAGATCATGGACAAGGTCAACGCGCTCGGCATCGGCGCCCAGGGCCTGGGCGGCCTGACCACGGTGCTCGACGTCAAGATCCGCGACTACCCGACCCACGCCGCCTCGCTGCCGGTGGCGATGATCCCGAACTGCGCGGCGACGCGCCACGCGCACTTCGTGCTCGACGGGTCGGGGCCGGCGCTGCAGACGCCGCCGGATCTGTCCGACTGGCCCGAGGTGACCTGGGAAGCCGGTCCCGAGGCGCGACGCGTCAACCTCGATACGGTCACGCGCGACGACATCCGTGAATGGAAACCCGGCGAGACGATCCTGCTGTCCGGCAGGATGCTCACCGGGCGCGACGCCGCCCACAAGAAGATCGTCGAGCTGATTCGCAGCGGGGAGGGGTTGCCCGAGGGTGTCGACCTCAGCGGGCGGTTCATCTACTACGTCGGACCGGTCGACCCGGTACGCGACGAGGTCGTGGGCCCCGCCGGGCCGACCACCGCGACGCGCATGGACAAGTTCACCGACTTCGTGCTCGAGAAAACCGGCCTGCTGGGGATGATCGGCAAGGCCGAACGCGGCCCCGTCGCGATCGAGGCGATCCGCAAGCACCAGGCCGTCTACCTGATGGCCGTAGGTGGCGCCGCCTACCTGGTGTCGCGGGCGATCACCGGCTCGCGCGTGGTCGCGTTTCCGGAACTCGGTATGGAGGCGATCTACGAGTTCGAGGTCAAGGACATGCCGGTGACCGTCGCGGTCGACGTCAACGGCGAGTCGGTGCACACGACCGGCCCTGCGATATGGAAGCAGAAGATCGCCGAGCAGGTCGTTGAAGTCTCCTGAGCGCCTGATTCCGGGAGGGCCGGCCCGCGGAGACGGCGAGCGCCTCGCCCGTTGCCGATGCGGGGCGGGCCGGTGACCTTTTCCTTCTACTGGCACGACTACGAGACCTTCGGCATCGACGCGGCGCTCGACCGGCCGTGCCAGTTTGCCGGCCTGCGCACCGATGCAGAGCTCAACCAGATCGGCGAGCCCCTGGTGGTCTATTGCCGGCCGCCGTCCGACTACCTGCCGCAGCCGCGGGCCTGCCTGGTCACGGGCATCACGCCGCAGGAGGCCCGTGACAAGGGCCTGTGCGAGGCGGCGTTCGCCGCGGCGATCGAGGCCGAGCTGGCACGGCCCGGTACCTGCGGCGTCGGCTACAACAGCATCCGCTTCGACGACGAGTTCACCCGTCACCTGCTGTTCCGCAACCTCTACGATCCTTACGCGCGCGAGTGGCGCAGCGGCAACTCGCGCTGGGACCTGATCGACGTGCTGCGCATGACCTGCGCGCTGCGCCCGGAGGGGATCGAGTGGCCGCGTCGCGAGGACGGCACGCCGAGCTTCCGTCTCGAGGACCTGACCGCGGCGAACGGCATCGCGCACGAGGGCGCCCACGACGCCCTGGTCGACGTGCGCGCGACGGTGGCCCTGGCGCGCCTGCTGCGCGAGCGCCAGCCGAAGCTGTGGGATTACGCGCTCAGCCTGCGCAGCAAGGCACGGGCGGCGGAGCTGCTGGACTGGCGCCAGCGCCGGCCGGTGCTGCACGTGTCGGCGCGCTACCCGGCGGCGCAGGGCTGTACGGCCCTGGTCGCGCCGCTGGCACGACACCCGGTCAACGGCAACTCGGTCATCGTCTGGAACCTGATGGAGGATCCGGAGCCGCTGTTGACCCTGGACGGCGGGCAGCTGCGCGAGCGCCTGTATGCGCCGGCCGGCAGCGACCTGCCCAGACCCGCCCTGAAGCAGGTACGCAGCAACCACAGCCCGATGCTGGCGACGCCGAAGCTGCTCGACGCCGCCGCCGAGGCGCGCCTCGGCATCGACCGGGAACGCTGCGAGGCGCACTGGCAGCGGCTGCGCGACGCGCCGGGTCTCGAGGAGAAGCTCGCCGAGGTGTTCCAGCCCGCCGCCGAGCCGGCCGGGCTCGACCCGGAGCAGCGCCTGTACGGCGCCTTCGTGCCCGATGCCGATCGGGCGACTCTCGAGCGCCTGCGCGCGCTGCCGCCGGATCAACTCGCCGACGCCGTGGCCGTGTTCAGCGACGAGCGCCTGCCGGCGCTGCTGTTCCGCTACCGGGCGCGCAACTTCCCGGCCACCCTGACACCGCAGGAACGCGAGGACTGGCGCGAACACTGCCGCGACTGGCTGCAGCGCCGGCCGCCGGGCGGCCAGCCGGGCCTCGACGCGTACCGACGCGAGCTCGCCAGTCTGCGCGATGCCGGCGCCGACGCGCGGTCGCTGCAGGTGCTCGACGCGCTGGCCGCCTACGCGGACGAGCTTGCCGCGGCGCTGGAGCCGGGCGCGTGAGCGAGTCGAGCGCACAGGAGCGACCGAAGAGCCGGCACCTGTCGGTCCTGCTCGGCGTGGTCGACTACCTGAAGCCGTATCGCACCCGCGTGCTGCTGGCGCTGGCGGCGCTGGTGTTCACCGCCGGGGTCACGCTGAGCATGGGGCAGGGCCTGCGCATCCTGGTCGATCGCGGCTTCAGCGACGGCGGCGCGGGGCTGCAGCAGGCCACGCTGCTGTTCATGGTGCTGGTGCTGGCGCTTGCCGCCGGAACCTTCACCCGCTTTTACCTGGTCAGCTGGATCGGCGAGCGCTTCACGGCCGACCTGCGCCGCGCCGTGTTCGACCACGTGGTCGACCTGCACCCGGGCTTTTTCGAGACCAACGGCAGCGGCGAGATCCAGAGCCGGATCACCACCGACACGACCCTGCTGCAGACCGTGGTCGGCTCGTCGGTGTCGATCGCGCTGCGCAACCTGCTGATCTTCATTGGCGGCGTGATCCTGCTGTTCCTGTCCAATCCGCGCCTGACCTCGATCGTGCTGGTCGCGGTGCCGCTGGTGCTGCTGCCGATCATCTTCTTCGGCCGCCGCGTGCGCCGCCTGTCGCGCTCGAGTCAGGACCGGATCGCCGACGTCGGCCGCTTCGTCGGCGAGTCGCTGGGCAACATCAAGACCGTGCAGGCGTTCAACCACCAGGTGCAGGATCGTCAGCGCTTCGCGCGGCACGTCGAGGAGGCCTTCGCGGTCGCGGTCAGGCGCATCGTCCAGCGTGCCCTGCTGACCACGGTGGTGATCCTGCTGGTGTTCGGTGCCATTGCCGCGATGGTCTACGTCGGCGCCAGCGATGTCGTCAGCGGCCGCATCAGCGGTGGCGAGCTGGCGGCGTTCATTTTCTATTCGTTGATGGTCGCGGCGTCCGTCGGCGCGATTTCCGAGGTGCTCGGCGACCTGCAGCGCGCGGCCGGCGCCACCGAGCGCCTGCTCGAACTGCTCAACGCCGACAGCCTGATCGTGCCGCCGCCGCAGCCGCAGCGCCTGCCCGAGCGTTGCCGTGGCGAAATCCGCATCGAGCGCCTGCGCTTCTGTTACCCGTCCGCGCCCGGGCGGCCGGCGATCGACGGCATCGATCTCGAGGTCCCGGCGGGGACCAGCGTGGCGCTGGTCGGCGCCTCCGGTGCCGGCAAGTCGACGTTGTTCGACCTGCTGCTGCGCTTCTACGACCCGACCGAGGGCGCGATCCGACTCGACGGTGTCGACATCAGTCAGGTCGAGCCGCTGGAGCTGCGGCGCCACTTCGCGATCGTGCCACAGCAGCCGCGCCTGTTCACCGGAACCTTGCTGGAGAACATCCGCTACGGCTCCGAGCAAGCCACGGACGAACAGGTGCGCGCGGCGGCGCGCGCCGCTTTCGCCGAGGAATTCATCGAACGACTCCCGCAGGGCTACTCGAGCGATCTCGGCGAGGCCGGTGTGCGCCTGTCCGGCGGCCAGCAGCAGCGCATCGCCATCGCCCGCGCGCTGCTGCGCGATCCCGCGGTGCTGCTGCTCGACGAGGCGACCAGCGCCCTCGACGCGGAGAGCGAGCACCAGGTGCAGCGCGCACTCGACGCGCTGATGGTCGGGCGCACCACCCTGGTCATCGCGCATCGGCTGGCCACGGTGCGCCGCGTCGATCGTATCGTGGTGCTGGACCACGGCCGCATCAAGGCGGTGGGCAGCCACCAGCAGCTGATCGACGAATCGCCGCTCTATGCCCGCTGGGCCGCGCTGCAGTTCGACAGCGACAAGCTCGACGCCGTCGGTGTAGACTGACGCGTCTTCGACCAGCAGCCCCTCAGGCATGGACTTCGCAGGCGCCCACATCCTCTCCGTGGACCAGTTCGAGCGGGTCGACATCGAACGCGTCTTCGACGTCGCCGACCGGATGGAACCCTACGCCCAGCGCCGCCGCATCACGCGGGTTCTGGAGGGCGCGATCCTCGGCAGCATGTTCTTCGAACCGAGCACGCGGACGCGGGTTTCCTTCGGCAGCGCCTTCAACCTGCTCGGCGGCGACGTGCGCGAGACCACCGGCTTCGAGCACTCGGCGATCGCCAAGGGCGAATCCCTGTACGACACCGCGCGGGTGCTGAGCGGCTACAGCGACGTCATTGCGATGCGTCACCCGGAATCCGGCTCCGTTGCGGAGTTCGCCGCCGCGAGCAGGGTGCCGGTGCTCAACGGCGGC
>CAZOUC010000173.1:0-5916 GCA_964582825.1 uncultured Enterobacteriaceae bacterium
AGTTCAGGGCCTGTTCGCGCAGCGCCACGCCTTCGGCCGCTATTTCTTGGCGATGATCCAGACCGCGTGGACGATGCCCGGTATGTAGCCGAGCAGTGTCAGGATGATATTGATCCAGAAATGCTTGCCGATGCCGACCTGCAGGAACACGCCGAGCGGCGGCAGGAGGATGGCGAAGATGATGCGAACGAGATCCATGACGTTCTCCCTATCAGGGTCAATCCGCGATCATACACCGGCCTGGGTGGATTCCCGTGACGCCGGACGCTGCGTTTTTGATTGTTGCAAGAGTGCTTGATCCAGACAAAAAAAAGGCGGCCTTGCGGCCGCCTCGCTAGACCCGGTGGGCTCAGAAGTCGTAGCGGATGCCGAACCGCATTTCCCACAGTGACGCATCGCCGATGCGGGCCTGCTCCTGCTCGCCCCGGACGACACCGTAGGGGAAGTCCGGCTTCTTCAGGATCCCCCAGTCGTCGTTGAGGAAGTTCGTGAAGTTGTCGATCACGAAGAACGCGGAAACGCGGTCGGTATCGGTGAAGCCACCGAATTCCTGCTCGACGCGCAGGTCGACCTTGGTCCACCAGTCGCCTTCCTGCTGGTTGCGGGTGCCCGGGGCTTCCAGCACGTTCTCGATAAAGTCGAGGAAGATCGGACCGCCGTTGTAGGTAAGGATGGTGCCAGAGAAGCCGTCGAGCGTGTAGCTGAACGGGAAACCGGAGTGCGCGTGACCGAACAGCGAGACCGTCGTCTCGTTGTCGCCCCACAGGCGCGCCCGGTAGTTGAACACGCCGGTGAAGCGGTGCTGGATCTGCCAGTTGGAGGTCGAGGCGACGTCTTCCTGCGGATCGAAGAAGGTGCGCTGCGTGTAGTTTGAGAACGCCACGGCACTGGTCATCGGATTGACGTCTTCGGCGTCGGTGTAGGCGTAGCCGAGGCGCCAGTCGATGCCGTTGTCGTAGGACTTCGCCACCGAGAACGACAACAGCAGGGTGTCCGCATCGGCGTTGGCGTTGGTCAGCACGAAGGATGCTTCCCGTACGCTCTCGTAGATCGGGTAGCCGTCCGCGTTGGTGCCTACCTGCTGGACGTCGCCGCGCTTGACGATCGCCGAGTCCTGCAGCCTCGACCAGAGCAGGTCCGCAGTCAGGACATAGTCCTGGTTAGTGACATAGGTGCCACCGAGCGCGAGCTTCCACTCGGAAGGCAGCTCGAAGTTCGGATCCAGGTAGTTGATCTCGAAGTTGTCGCCGACGCCCGAGGCGACCGCGTCGACCAGCTCCTGCGGTACGCCCCAGCCCGGGCCGGCCGGCGCGCCGTCTTCGACCAGGGCGTAGACGACGTCGGAGTCGAACAGGCTGCGCGAGCCGTCGGTGTAGCCGAAGGAACGGCCGCGCTGGCCGAACTGCAGGACGTTGTTGTTCGAGTAGTTGTTCGACAGCCAGACGTTCGGGTTGCCGCCGGAGTAAAGACCCACGCCGCCGCGCAGGGTCAGCGCGTCGGAATAGTCGTAGGTGAAGCCGATGCGCGGCTGCAAAAGGCCCTCGCCGTCGACGGTCTGACCGTTCGAGAAACCGTAGTCGGCCAGAAAGTCCGGGTTGGTGACCGGCTCGTCGTCCGAGGTGTACCAGTCGTAGCGCAGGCCCGCGACGACGGTCAGCTTCTCGCCGACTGTGAACTCGTCCTGCAGGTAGACCGTGTTGACCTCGTAGCCCCAGTCGGCCGCGGCGTCATTCGGGTTCTGCGACGGCGCGTTGTTGTAGTAGATCGCGCTGGCGAAGCCGTTGCGGAAGTTCTCGATGCCGTCGAAGCGGATCTCGGTCTCGGTGTGCTGGACGAACAGGTTGAAGATGTCCAGCGCTTCCTGCTCGTAACCGAAGGTCAGGTAGTGGTTGCCGAGCTGGTAGTGGCCCTTGAATACCAGCGTGAGGATGTCGTACTTGAGCTTGTTCGACTGCCGGCTGTCGTCGCCGCCGAGGTAGACGTCGACGTCGTCGGTCTCGACGCGGATCTCGCCGAAATCGGTCCCGCCAACCGAGATCTGGCGATTGTCGAGTTCGGCGTAGCCGATGCGGATCTCGGTGTTGAACTCCGGCGTCCAGTCGCTGTACAGGGTCGCGATGTAGGAGTTCAGTTCGGCGCCGCGCTCGTAGAGGTGGTTTTCGAACTCGAACTCGCTGAGATCGCTGTCGGACTCGGTGAAGTTCTCGCCGTCGTTGTAGTTGTAGGTCAGGGCGAGGCGCTGGGCGTCGTTGATGTTCCAGTCCAGCTTGACCAGCAGCTTCTCGTCTTCGTGGTCGAGGCTGGTCGGGATCGGGCCCGGGTCGTACTGGTACAGGGTGCGGGCGATGTCGGCGATCTCGTCGAGCTCGGCCTGGGTGATGTTCACCTCGTTGATCGCGCCGGAGCCGATCGGCCCGCGGTCGAACAGGTTGGCGCCTTCCAGCTTCTCGTAGGCGGCGAAGATGAACAGGCGATCTTTGATCAGCGGGGCACCGACGTTGAAGCCGTAGCGCTGCTCGTCGAAGCTCTGCGTCTGCACGCTGTCGCCTTCGAGGCTGTCGCCGCGGAAGTCGTCACTGGTGTAGTCCCAGAACGCGCCGCCGATGATCTCGTTGCCGCCGGACTTGGTGACGGCGTTGATGTTGCAGGCCGAGAATCCGCCGTAGACCACGTCGAAGGGCGCGATCTCGACGGCGACCTGGGAGATGGCGTCGTAGGAGAACGGCATACGTTCGGTCGGGTAGCCGTTCGAGTTCAGGCCGAAGCCGTCGTTCAGGCGGATGCCGTCGACGGTCAGGCTGTTGAAGCGCGGGTTGGCACCGCCGCACTGCACCGCGTTGATGTCGCCGCGCGACTCGTCGACGAAGATGCGCGGGTCGGTGCGCAGCACGTCGGTAATGTTGCGGTTGATGGCCGGCAGGGACTCGAGTTCAGCCAGGTTGAAGGTGGCGTTCGGGCCCACCGCGACCTGTGCGCCGAGCAGTTTCTCGCCGGTCACCAGGACCTCTTCGACACCGCTCAGGGTGAAATCCAGATTCGTGACCTGGCCGAGATTCAGGTTTACGCCGCGGGCCGAGGCCGCAGAGAAGCCGGTGTTGGACACCTTGAAGCTGTAGTCGGAACCGACCGGAAGGTTACGCACGAAAAACTGGCCGGACGCGTCGGTGGTGACTTCCCGCGTGATGCCGGCCGTGTTGGACATGATCGTGACGGTCGTGTTGGGCAGCGGGCTGCCGGACTCGTCGGTCACGACACCGCGCACGGCGGAAGTCGTTTCCTGGGCCGATACCTGGACGCTGACCAGCGGAGCGGACAGCGCCACGGCGGTCGCCAGGGCCAGGGGCTTGAGACGCGTAGCGAGCTTCATGAATGTACCTCTATAAATGTTTCGATCGAAGCGTGAAAGTGCGGGCCCGAACGGGCCGGAATGCGGTCGAGAGACTAAGCTCAGGCGGTTAACGCCCGATTACGAACGGTTTGCATTTCAATGACATGCCAAATATTCACGACCGCCGGCGCGTGAATCTCGTCGTGTTATGAATTCATGACGAATCGGTCTGACCGGCACTGGTACGAGGCCTCTGCGAGGCCGTACGCTAAGCTCGAAGCAGTCGACGAAATCCAGGAGAGTTCAAGCCCATGTCTGCCATCGACGAGTTTCTCGCCAACAACGAACGCTACGCCTCTGCATTCGACAAGGGCGATCTGCCGCT
Organism: uncultured Enterobacteriaceae bacterium; assembly: GCA_964582825.1. GTDB lineage: Bacteria > Pseudomonadota > Gammaproteobacteria > Pseudomonadales > UBA5518 > CAZOUC01. The sequence goes on from CAZOUC010000173.1 coordinate 3,714, forward strand.
GCCGCCGGCCAGGCAGATCGCCGTGGTCGCCTGCATGGATGCGAGGATGGAAACGGGCGCGATGCTGGGCCTCGTGGAGGGCCAGGCGCACGTCATCCGCAACGCGGGCGGCGTCGTCACCGACGACGTGATCCGCTCCCTGACCATCTCCCAGCGGTTGCTCGGTACCCGCGAGATCATGGTGATCCACCACACCGACTGCGGCATGCTGACCTTCCAGGACGACGCGGTGAAGGAGCAGATCCGCCAGGATACGGGCCTGCGCCCGCCGTTCGCCCTGGAAGCCTTTGCGGACGTCGACGAGGACGTGCGGCACTCGCTGGCGCGCATCCAGGCGAGCCCTTACATCCCGCACAAAGACCGGGTGCGCGGCTTCGTTTATGAAGTGGAAACCGGGCGTCTGCGCGAGGTCAGCTGAAGCGAAGGCTCAGTCAAAGCCCCAGCGGTAGCGCAGGTAGAAGGCGCGTCGCACGCCGGTGTTCAGGCGCAGGGCCTCGTAGTCCTCGGCGTGTACCGCGTCGAGCAGATTCTGGCCGACGACTTCGAGGCGGCCGCGGTCGCCGACCCGGGTGCCGAGCACCAGGTCGAGGCGGTCGTAGGCGTCGATCCGGCCCGCCGGCCGCGTTTCGGCGTCGTCGACGTAGTACCAGTGGCCGCTCAGGTCCCAGCGCGGCAGCGGAGACCAGTAGAGCTGCGCGTGGGCCTGGTGTCGCGCCGGGTGCCCGGCCGGCGGCGTTCCGGACACGGACGGCGGCGAACGGTCATCGAGGAAGCTGTAGCTGACGCTGGCACGCAGGTAGGGTGCCGGCTGCCAGTGCAGCAGCCATTCGGTCCCGGCCAGTTCCGCGCTGTCGTTGTTGCCCGAGGGGATGTTCAGGTCGCTGTAGTCGTGCAGGAAGGCCGTGCCGTCCAGGCTCAACGACCCGTCGGGTCCCGCCCAGCGCACGCCGAGCTCCCAGGCGTGCAACACCTCGGCTTCCCCGTCCGGGTTGCCGAACGGAATCACGACGCCGGGCGCGGCCTCGAACACGAGGTCGGTGTCGAAGCGGGTCGGTACCCGCACGGCGCGGCTGATCGCGCCCCACAGGCGGAAGGCTCCGCCGTCGTGCCACATGGCGCGCAGGCTCGGCTGGTATTCGAAGCCCGAGTAGTCGTTGTCCTCGAACTTGCTGCCCAGGGTCACGGTCCACGCGGTGCCGAATTCCTGGCTGGCCTGGAAGAAGGCGCTGACCACCCGGTCCCGGCGCGACGGCGGTTCGAAAGCGATGCTGGCCCGTGCCACGTTGTCGTCTTCGGTGAGGTTGTAGCCGGCGCCGATTGCCAGCGAACGGCCCGGCGCCAGGTCGACGTCGAGCTGAACGTCGAGGTCCCAGGTGTCGCGCTCTTCGTTCAGCGAGCCCTCCCAGCGCTCGGTATGGTCGTAGTAGGTCTGGGCCTGCAGGTGCAATCCGTCGCCCAGGTGTCGCCGATAGCGGGCCAGCAGGTTGGCGCCGCGCGCGTCGACGTCGTCGGCGACCGCTTCCGCGCCGGTAAACGGCGACGTCAGCACCCGCGTCTGGTTCATGTCGGCCCGGTAGGCGTCGCCCTGCAGTGTCAAACGATGCGCGTCGGTCTCCAGGTCGTAACGGAAGCCGGCCTGGCGGCGCGCCCAGGCGTCGTCGGCGCCGGATCCCACCGGCAGCAGGCCCGTATTGGGGCTCAGAATTCCGTCGAGGACCTCGCCGTTGTCGAACTCGTCGAACTTGGCATAGACGCGACCGTATCCTGCACCGAGCCGGGCCCCGTAGCGCGCGCCGATCTGTGCCTCGAGCTGTCCATGGCCGGCCGCCGCCGTGACGGCCGCACCGGTGGTTTGGCTGGCGCTGCGGGTGACGATATTGACGATGCCGTTGACGGCGTTGGCGCCCCACAGGCTGCCGCCGGGGCCGCGGATCACCTCGATGCGTTCGATGTCCTCCAGCAGCGTGTCCTGGACGTCCCAGCGGACGCCGGCAAAAAGTGGCGTGTAGACGCTGCGCCCGTCGATCAGCACCAGCAGCTTGGACGCAAACCGACTGCGGAAGCCGCGGATCGAGATCGCCCACTTGTTGGCGTCGATGCTCGCGATATGAACGCCCGGGACCAGGCGCAGCAATTCGGGGATCGTCGTCAGGCCCGAGCGACGGATGTCCTCGCGGGTAAGCACGTGAACGGCGGCCGGGGT
>CAZOUC010000174.1:0-5892 GCA_964582825.1 uncultured Enterobacteriaceae bacterium
CAGGGCCATGGCCAGCGCCTGCAGGACGTCGCCTTCGCTGATGCTGTCCTCGGTGCGGATGGTCCGGTCGATGGCCTGCAGAATCGACGTCAGGGCCTGGGCGACGGCGTCCTCGGACGCGGTCTGCGGGTGCAGCGGAAGCTCGAACTCGAAGCGCCGGCCGGCGGCGGTTACCGCGGTATAGGGCAGTTTGTCGGTCACAGTGGGCACACCTCGAGTTTCACGACAGCGGGCAGGGGCCGTCCGGCCTAGGCGGGTCGGATGGCCGTGCGGCCTGCTTCACGTGCTTGTACTCGGCTCGGCCCGAATCCGATCACCGGGAGCATTCGGATTCGAGGCGTTATAGTGGGGCCAATTCCGCAACGGAGCGCCCTGGCGGCGCCGGGAGCCATCGAACAGCATGCCAGCCAGCGACCATGTCAACCTCGAACAGTTCATGGAGGGCGTCAAGCGGCGCAATCCGGGGCAGGAGGAATTCATCCAGGCCGTGCACGAGGTGGCCCAGGACATTTTCGAGTTCATCGAGGACAAGATCGAGTATCACGAGTACCAGATCCTGCGCCGCATCGCCGAGCCGGATCGCGTGGTCAGCTTCCGGGTGTGCTGGGAGGACGACAAGGGCAACATCCGCGTGCAGCGCGGCTGGCGGGTGCAGAACAACAACGCGATCGGACCGTACAAGGGTGGGTTGCGCTTCCACCCCGGCGTCAACGAGAGCGTGCTGAAGTTCCTGGCCTTCGAACAGACCTTCAAGAACAGCCTGACCGGTCTGCCGATGGGCGGCGCCAAGGGCGGCGCCAATTTCAATCCCAAGGGCAAGTCCGACCACGAGGTGATGCGCTTCTGCCAGTCCTTCATGACCGAGCTGTACCGCCACGTTGGCGAGGACGTCGACGTGCCCGCCGGCGACATCGGCGTCGGGGCGCGCGAGATCGGCTACATGTACGGCCAGTACAAGCGCATCACCAATCGCTTCACCGGGGTCCTGACCGGCAAGGGCCTGGCGTTCGGCGGCAGCCTGGTGCGCAAGGAAGCGACCGGCTACGGCGCCGTCTACTTCCTGCAAGAGATGTTGCGCCGGATCGACGAGGATATCGACGGCAGGACCTGCGTCATCTCAGGATCCGGCAACGTCGCGACGCACGCGGCCGAGCTCGTGCACCGGTTGGGTGGCAAGGTCCTGACGCTCTCGGATTCCGGCGGTTACGTATATGACCCGGACGGCATCGACCAGGAAAAGATCGATTGGGTCAAGCGGCACAAGACGCACCACCGCGGACGCATCAGCGACTATGTCAAGGAATTCAGTCGTGCCGAGTTCCACGAGGGCGAGCGGCCCTGGTGTGTGCCCTGTGACCTGGCGATGCCCTGCGCGACCCAGAACGAAATCAACGGCGACGACGCGCGTTGCCTGGTCGGCAACGGCTGCCGAGCCATCAGCGAAGGGGCCAACATGCCGACCAGCCTGGAGGGGCTCAGGGTGTTCAAGGACGCCTGCATCCTGTATGCCCCCGGCAAGGCGGCGAATGCCGGCGGCGTGGCCGTGTCGGGCATCGAGATGAGCCAGAACTCGACGCGCCTGCGCTTGGGCGAGGACGAGGTGCAGAAGCTGCTGGTCGATACGATGCGCGGTATCCACGCCCGCTGCGTGGCCTACGGCGGCGTCAAGGGCGAGGACCGCATCGACTACGTGCGCGGCGCCAACATTGCCGGTTTCGCCAAGGTGGCCGAAGCCATGCTGGCCTACGGGGTAGTCTGAGCACCGCGTCGCCGCCGACCCGCGGCCGGCGGCGACGCGCTTGCGTCAGAAACGGTAGCTGCCCTGCAGTGCGATCGTGCGCGGGCGGTCCAGGAACTTGTAGTACGCCATGCCGGTACCGCCGGTGAGCGAGCCGGCCAGGGGCACCGTGCCGCCGTACGTGACCACGTCCTCGTCACCGAGGTTCCTGCCCTGCACGGCGACTTCCCAGCGGCCGTCGGCCGCGGCCAGGGCGACCCGTGCGTTCAGGTACCAGAAGCTGTCCTGGATGCTGCGCGGATCGAGCGTCGGGTTGTAGTTGTACTCGTCCGTGTACAGCAGGTCGACGGTGGTACGCAGTTCCAGGGCATCGGACAGGCGAGTAAACCAGTCGACACCCACGTTGCCCTTCCACTCCGGGGTGTATTCCTTGCGCTTGCCGCTGGCGTCGCAGGTCAGGTTGGCCACGTTGCAGTCGGCATCCGGGTCGAGCTGCAGCTGGCCGAACCAGGCCTGGTTGTTCGGGAACTCGACGTACTCGAAGTCGAGGTACGCCAGGCCACCGTACAGGGTCAGACCCTGGCCGGCCAGCCAGCGCCCGTCGAGCTCGACGCCGCGCACCTCGACCTCGCCGGCATTGGTGACGTTGAAGCCGAGCACCCCGTCGAACTGGCTGGTCTGCAGGTCCGTGTAGTCGGTGGCGAAGATCGCCGCGTTGAGTTCGGCCGCGGCGCCGAGGCTCATCTTGGCGCCGATCTCGTAGTTTTCCGCCTCTTCCTCCTCGAACTCGAACACCCCGACGAGGTCGACCGGTGGGCTGGCGAGGACATTCTGGGCATTGACGACAGCCGGGTCCGGGTGGGCGTTCGAGCGGATGTCGAAGCCGCCGGCCTTGAAGCCCTCGCTGTAGGTGGCGTACAGCATCAGGTCGGGCGTCGCGTCCCACTGCACCGTGACCAGAGGGGTGAACGCGTCCTCGCTGCGCTGGCCCTCGATGGTGTCGTACGGCTCGATGTTGAAGGCCCCGAACAGGGGGTTGATCGCCCAGAGGACATTCGGCGTCTGGCCGGTCGGATCGACCGGGGGCAGCGCCTGGCCGCCGAGGAAGTGCACCTGGCGCTTGGTGGCGTCCTTGTCTTCCTCGGTGTAACGGGCGCCGACGGTCAGGCGCAGGGTGTCACTGACGTTCCAGGTCGCCTGCGCGAACAGCGCCCACATCTCGCTGTTCTGTTCCGCGAACCGGCTCGTGTCGATTCCGGCGAAGGCGGTGTTGAGCGCGCGCAGCAGGCTGTTGGTGGGGACCCGGATCGCGTCTTCGAACTCCAGTGTGCTGTCCTGGTAGAATGCGCCGACGATGTAGTCCACGGTCTGCCCGCCCGGCGAAGTCAGGCGGATTTCCTGGCTGAACTGGTCGAACCGTTCGTCCTGCAGCGCATCGAAGATCGAGGCGCCGGTGAAGTCGCAGTCGCAGAGCTGCTGGAACTCGTACTCGAGGTAGCCGGTGACGCCGGTCAGCGTCAGGTCTCCGATCAGGTAGTCGAAGTTCAGCAGGAAGCTCGTCGACTCGTTGTCGTGGAAGTCGCCGTTGCCGCCGCGCACGCGATCGAGCGTGCCGTCCTCCCCCGAGAAGTCGACTTTCGGTCCCGGTACGACGCCAAGATCGACGCCGGCGTTGTACTGGGCGACGCCGCCGGCCAGTGCGGTGACGAAATCGATGCCGACGCCCGGGGGCAGATCCTCGCGGACGATGCTCTGGTCCACTTCGACATTGCGGCCGTTGTCGTCGAACGCTGCGAACTCGATCTTGGTCAGGATGGACAGCTTATCGGTCGGCTCCCATTTCAGTGAGCCCCGCAACACCGATTCCTCCTTCTCCTTTTCTTCGCTGTCGAAGAAGGTGTTGAAATACGACCCGGTGACGTCGCGGTACAGCACCGAAAGGCGGCCCGCGAGTTGATCGCTCAGTGGCCCGGACAGCACGAGGCGGTAATCCTGTTCCTCTTCCTCGAATTCGTAGAGCGCCGATACCGAGCCTTCGAATTCCTCGCTCGGCGGTGCACTGATGACGCTGACGGCGCCGGCGATGCTGTTCTTGCCGAACAGGATCGGCTGCGGTCCGCGCAGCACCTCGATGCGCTGCACGTCGAACAGGGGAATCCGCGAGAGCTGGCCACGCCCGTAGTAGATGCCGTCGACGTACATGCCGGTGCTCTGTTCGAAGCCCGGATTGATGCCCGAGCTGATGCCGCGGATCGTGATGTTGTTGGAGATGCCGCTCTGGTTCATCGAGAAGTTCGGCACGTAGGCGGTCATGCCCTCCAGCGTACTGATACCGGTTTCCTTGAGCTTCTCGCCGGATACGGCGCTGACCGAGATCGGTACGTCCTGCAGGCTCTCGGTGCGTTTGGTCGCCGTGACGATGACCTCCTCGAGCTGCAGCTGCGCCTGGCTGGTGGACGCGGCGGCGGCAAGCGCCACGGCGAGGGCGGTGCGGCGATAATGGTACGGTCGCATGGTGTGTCTCCCGAATCGGCGACGTGCTCGTCGCTCTGCATTAAACTGCGCTCGATTCTACGCCGATGCGTCGCGCCGTCCAGTCCGCGCGAGGACGAACAGTACCTGCGTATAATCGAGGCTTTTGCCGGTGGGCCGCTGCGGCTTGCCGGGCCGAGCGGAATACCGGGAGGACAGCCAGGTGGGCAGGAGACTCAATCGCGTCGAGGCGCTCAGCCAGGGCTTCCTGCTGGCCGAACGGCCGGAGACACCGATGCACGTGGCGGGCCTGCACCTGCTGACGATGCCCCGGGGCGTGCGCACGCACGAGTTCATGACGCAGCTGGCCGACAACCTGCGCTCGACCGACCGCTTCCAGCCTCCTTTCGGCGAGCGCCTGCACTTCGGGCCGCTGGGCCAGTACGGACCGCTGCACTGGGAGCAGGACGACGCCATCGACCTCGACTACCACATCCGACACTCGGCCCTGCCGGAACCCGGTCGCTACCGGGAGCTGTTCGCGCTGGTCTCGCGCCTGCACAGTACCCTGCTGGACCGCAATCGGCCCTTGTGGGAGATGCACCTGATCGAGGGCCTCAAGAACCGGCAGTTTGCCTATTACTCGAAGTACCACCACGCGGCGATCGACGGCATCAAGGGCATCCACCTTGCCCAGAGCATGTATTCGACCGACCCGAATGAGACCTTCCACCATTCGCCGCTGTCTGTGGAGGCCGGCGAGCGTTACCGGCGCGCCATCGAGCGCCTGCACCGCCGGGCCGAGCCGCTGGACGGCGACGAGGCCTGGAACGTGGCCGAGGCCCTGAAGGCGCAACTCGACACGGCGGTGCACCTGGCCAGCGCGGTGCGACGCTACGCGGCGGGTATGGTGGGCATGAACCCCAATCTCGCGGTGCCGTGGCGCGGCGTACCGCAGTCGGCGATCAACACCAAGGTGTACAGCGCGCGCCGCTTCGTCGCGCAGTCCTGGCCATTCGCGCGTATCCGCGCCGTCGGCAAGGCCATGGACAGCACGTTCAACGACGCGGTGCTGGCGATGTGTGCCGGCGCCCTGCGTCGCTATCTAAAGCAGCACGCCGAACTGCCGCGCGAATCGCTCAAGGCGATGGTGCCCGTTTCCCTGCGCCAGGCCGGCGATCTCGACTCGAGTAACGCGGTCGGCGCGATCACGGCCGACCTCGGCACCAACATCCGTGACCCGCTCAAGCGCATTCGCTGCATCCGTGACTCGATGCTGGCCGGCAAGTCGCTGTTCGCGGGCATGTCGGCGCGGGAAGCGGCGGTATTCACCCAGCTGCTGCAGGTGCCGGGCCTGCTGATGATCCCGCTCGGTCTCGCGACGCGTTTTCCGGCTTTCAGCACGATCATTTCCAACGTGCCCGGGCCGCGGCAGACCCTGTACTGGAACGGGGCGCGTCTCGACGGCATGTATCCGGCGTCGATCGTGGTCGACGGTGTGGCGCTGAATATCACCCTGGTGACCTACGACCGCAATGTCGATTTCGGCATCACCGCCTGCCGGCGCACCCTGCCGCAGATCCAGCGCTTCATCGACTACCTGGAAGAATCGCTGGTCGAGCTCGAACAGGCGCTGGGCCTGGCGCAGGCGCCGGGACGGCGGACCCGGGCCACGGCGAAGA
>CAZOUC010000175.1:0-5878 GCA_964582825.1 uncultured Enterobacteriaceae bacterium
GTCGGCGCGGCCTGCTTGACGCGGGCCGGGACGACGTGCTGGCCTTTCTCGCCGCCGAGATGCAGCGCGGCCTCGCGGCACGCTCCAGTGCACGCCTGCTGTCGGCGCTGCGCGCCTTCTACCGGCTGCAGCTGCGCGACGGCCGGATCGCCGCCGACCCGTTGCGCCTGATCGACAGCCCGCGCCTGCCGCGACCGCTGCCGAAGTCACTCAGTGAAGACGATGTGGACCGTCTGCTGGCGGCGCCCGACACCTCGACCGCGCTCGGCCTGCGGGACCGGACGATGCTGGAACTGATGTATGCCTGCGGCCTGCGCGTCAGCGAACTGGTCGGTCTCGATTGCACCGCGGTGAGCCGCGATCAGGGCGTGCTGCGGGTCAGCGGCAAGGGCAACAAGGAACGCCTGGTACCGGTCGGAGACGAGGCGCTGCACTGGCTGGCACGTTACCTGCGCGAGGCCCGTCCCGAGCTGCTGCGCGGCCGGTCCTGTCCGGCGCTGTTTCCGAGCCGGCTCGGTCGGGCGATGACGCGCCAGACCTTCTGGCATCGTCTGCGCGGCCTCGCCAGGGAGGCCGGCATCACCCGGCCCCTGTCCCCGCACACGCTGCGCCATGCCTTCGCCACGCACCTGCTCAATCGCGGCGCCGACCTGCGCGTCGTGCAACTGTTGCTGGGACACAGCGACCTGTCGACCACGCAGATCTACACGCACGTCGCCCGGGAGCGGCTGCAGGAACTGCACGCCCAGCACCATCCACGCGGGTGAAACCGCGCCGGGAACCATGTCAGGGAGGACCACTCTAATGCTCCATCGCCGCTCAAGCTCAGGACTCAAGATGACGCTTCGCCAGTCGCTGGTCGCGACCGCCCTCTTCGCGTTGACAGGCGCCGCTGCCGCGCAGCAAGCCGGCGGCGCGCAACAGATCCTCGACCGGCTGCAGCAGGCGCGTCCGGACCTGAACTACTCGCAGCCGCAGCCGAGCAGTGTGCCCGGGTTCTTCGAGGTCAAGGTCAGCAACGGTCCGACCATTTTCGTCAGCGGCGACGGCGAGTACTTCTTTGCCGGTGACGTGTTCCAGGTGCGCAGCGACGGCTTCGTGAATCTCGCCGAACTGAAGCGTCAGGACATGCGCAAGGCGATGCTGGAGGAGGTCAGCGAGGACGACATGATCGTATTCGCGCCGCAGGCCGAAGAGCGCGCCCAGGTCACCGTGTTCACCGACATCGATTGCGGATACTGCCGCAAGCTCCACCTCGAGGTGCCCGAGCTCAACGCCATGGGCGTGACGGTGCGCTACCTCGCGTATCCGCGCGCCGGCATCGGTTCACCGTCCTATGACAAGGTCGCCACCGCCTGGTGCGCCGAGGACCCGCAGGAGACGCTGACGCGCCTGAAGGCGTCCGAGAAAGTCGCGATGAACGTCTGCCCGGACAATCCCGTGCAGGCGCAATATCTGCTCGGCCAGCGCATGGGGCTGACGGGCACGCCGGCGCTGGTGCTCGACGACGGCACGATGCTGCCGGGCTACATGCCGGCCGCCGATCTCGCCGCGCGCCTCGGCATCAAGTGATCTGACGTCTTCCCGGGCCATCAGGGCCCGGGTCGTCTCCCGGCGCCGGTGCGGCGTCGTGTATCATGCCGGCTTTTCGGACTACCCCCAGGCAACCCCCCGGGAGGCAGGATGGGCCCCATTCGCATCGGGCTGTGCGGCTTCGGCACCGTCGGCGGCGGCACGTTCACGGTCATGGCGCGCAATGCGGAGGAGATCGCGGCGCGCGTCGGGCGTGAAGTGCAGGTCGTGCATGTCGGCGCGCGCAGCGACCGTGGTGTCGTCGACAGTGGCATGACACGACGCAGCGCAGACGTGTTCGAAGTCGTCCGCGACCCGGACGTCGACATTGTCGTCGAGCTCATCGGCGGCACCGGCACCGCCCGCGAGCTGGTGTTCGAGGCCATCGAGCGCGGCAAACACGTGGTCACCGCCAACAAGGCCCTGATCGCCGAGTATGGCAACGAGATCTTCGCCGCCGCGCAGGCACGCGGCATCCACGTCGCGTTCGAGGCCGCCGTCGCCGGCGGCATTCCGATCATCAAGGCGATCCGGGAAGGCCTGTCGGCCAACCGCATCGAGTGGCTGGCCGGCATCATCAACGGGACAGGCAATTACATCCTGACCGAGATGCGCGACGCGCAGCGCGATTTTGCCGACGTGCTGCGCGACGCCCAGGCCCTGGGCTACGCCGAAGCCGACCCGCGCTTCGACGTCGAGGGCATCGACGCCGCGCACAAGCTCGCGATCCTCGCCTCCGTGGCCTTCGGCATCCCGCTGCAGTTCGACCGGGTCTATACCGAGGGCATTGCTCGCCTGACCCAGGAAGACCTGGCGTATGCCGATGAGCTGGGCTATCGCATCAAGCATCTCGGCGTGGCGCGCCGCCGTACGGACGGTGTGGAACTGCGCGTGCACCCGACCCTGATTCCAGAAGACCGGCTGATCGCCAACGTGCACGGCGTGATGAACGCGATCCTGGTCCATGGCGATGCGGTCGGGGACACGCTCTACTGCGGGCCCGGCGCCGGCGCCGAGCCGACGGCGTCGTCGGTGGTCGCCGACATCGTCGAGGTGGCGCGGACGCTGACCGCCGATCCCGGTCATCGCGTGCCCCACCTGGCCTTCCAGGCCGACCGCCTGGCGGACCTGCCGGTGCTGGGCGCGCCGGAATTCGAGAGCGCCTACTACCTGCGCATGTCGGCGCTGGACCGGCCCGGCGTGCTGTCCGAGGTGGCGCAGATTTTCAGCGGGCAGCAGATCAGTATCGAGGCGTTGATCCAGAAGGAAGCCTTGCCCGGTCAGGACACCGTCAGCCTGATCCTGCTGACCAGCCGTACGCGGGAGGCGAGGATCATGCAGGCCCTGCAGGGCCTCGAGGCGCTCGACAGCGTGGTCGGCGAGATCGTGCGCATCCGCATGGAAAAGCTCGGAGGCTGACGATGCGATACATCAGCACGCGCGGCGGCGGCGACGCGCAGCGCTTCGAGGATGTGCTGCTGACCGGCCTGGCGCCGGATGGCGGCCTTTACGTGCCCGAGTCCCTGCCGACGGTCAGCGCGCAGACACTCGAAGCGTGGGCGAGGCTCGATTACCCGTCCCTTGCCACCGAGATCATCGAGCCGTTCATCGGCGGCTGGCTGCCGCGGGAGGACCTGGCTGCGATCGTCGCCGCCAGTTACAGCGGATTCCGGCACGACGCCGTCGCGCCCCTGATGCAGTTGTCACGCCACGTCTGGGTCCAGGAGCTGTTCCACGGGCCGACCCTGGCATTCAAGGATTTCGCGCTGCAGTTGCTCGGTCGGCTCGTCGACCGGGCGCTCGAAGAGCGGGACCTGCACGCGGTGGTGCTCGGTGCCACGTCCGGCGACACGGGTTCGGCCGCGATCGAGGGTTGCCGCCACTGCCGCAATGCCGACGTGTTCATCCTGCATCCGCATCAGCGCGTCTCGGACGTGCAGCGCCGGCAGATGACCACGGTGCTGGCCGACAACGTGCACAACCTGGCCGTCGAGGGCAACTTCGACGACTGCCAGGAGATCGTCAAGGCGTCGTTCGCCGATCAGTCCTTCCTGCCAGCAGGGCACCAGCTGGTGGCCGTGAACTCGATCAACTGGGCGCGGATCATGGCCCAGATCGTCTACTACTTCTACGCGGGTCTGACGCTCGGCGCGCCGCACCGCCGCGTGTCGTTCGCGGTGCCGACCGGGAACTTCGGCGACATCTATGCCGGCTTCCTGGCCAAGCGCATGGGCCTGCCGGTGGACCGGCTGATCATCGCCACCAACGCCAATGACATCCTGCACCGTTTCATCAGCCGCAACCGCTACGAGCGCACCGAGCTGCTGCACACGCTGAGCCCGAGCATGGACATCGTCGTTTCGAGCAATTTCGAGCGCGCGCTGTTCGACGCCTACGGGGGCGATGCAGCGGCCGTCGCCGACCTGATGGGCCGCTTCCGGCGCGAGGCCGTGACGGTACCCGACGCGGTGTTCGGCGAACTGCGGCGCCACTTCGACAGCGCTGCCGTCGACGATTCCGGGACCTGCGCGACGATCGCCGAGGTATTCGAGGGCTGCGGGTATCTGCTCGACCCGCACTCGGCCATTGCCGTACGCGCGGCGCTGGATGCCCCGGCGGCGCAGGCGGCTCCGGTGGTGGCGCTGGCAACGGCGCATCCGGCCAAGTTTCCCGAGGCCGTGATCCGTTCCGGGCAGAGCCACGAACCGGCCCTGCCGGCGCACCTCGCGGACCTGTTTCAGCGCGAGGAGCGTTACCGGGTGGTCGCGCGCGATCGCCTGGCGGTGCAAGGCGCCGTGTGCGACGCACTGGCGTCCGGTTGAGCGCCGATCTTGATCCGCAGCGTCCGCCGGCGGCCGGTCGATCTCGCTGACGTCAGACTTGCCGATTGGCCGCGCGTCCTGCAGCGGGTGTTCGCCGCCCGCGGCGTTCGCGGCGCCGAGGATCTCGACACGTCACTGGCCACGCTGCCGGAACCGGCCGGCCTGCCCGATATCGACGCGGCCGTAGCGCGGCTGGCTGCGGCGATCGAAGCCCGCGAGCGCATCGTCGTCGTCGGCGACTACGACTGCGACGGCGCCACCGGCGTGGCGGTGGCCGTGCTGGGTCTGCGTGCGCTCGGCGCCGAGCACGTCAGCTACGTGGTGCCGGACCGCTTCACGATGGGTTACGGGTTGACGCCGGCACTGGTCGAGCGGGCCCGGGAACTCCGCCCGGACCTGCTGCTGACCGTCGATAACGGGGTGGCCAGCGTCGACGGCGTACTGGCGGCCGGCGCATGCGGCATCGACGTCATCGTGACCGATCACCATCTGCCGGGGGAAGCGCTGCCCCCGGCCCTGGCGATCGTCAATCCGCGATTGCCGGGCTGCCAGTGGCCCGGCTGCAACCTAGCCGGGGTCGGTGTCGTGTTTTTCCTGCTGATCGCCCTGCGGGCCGCGCTGCGCGGCCGCGACCCGGAAGGTGCCGGCAAGGCCCCGCTCGCCGAGTTGCTCGACCTCGTCGCGCTGGGCACGGTGGCAGACCTGGTACCGCTCGACCGGATAAACCGGGCGCTGGTGGCACAGGGGCTGGCCAGGATGCGCCGCGGGCGACTGCGGCCGGGGCTGCGCGCCCTCCTGCAGGTCGCCGGGCGCGCGGCGCCCGACCTGGTGGCCGCCGATCTCGGCTTCGCGCTCGGTCCGCGCGTGAACGCCGCCGGCCGTCTCGAGGACATGCGTACCGGGATTCGCTGCCTGCTGGCCGACGACGAGTCGGAGGCCCTGGAGCTCGCGCGTCGTCTCGACGCGATGAACCGCGCCCGGCGCGAGATCGAGCAGGACATGCGCCGGCAGGCGGAGTCGGTTGTGGCGGCCCTTGTCGACCCCGCTACCGCGGAGCTGCCGGTCGCCCTGTGCCTGTTCGAACCGGACTGGCACGAAGGCGTCGTGGGCCTGGTCGCCTCGCGCATCAAGGAGCGCTGCCAGCGGCCCGTGGTGGCGTTCGCGCCGGCCGCGGACGGCAGCCTCAAGGGCTCGGCCCGCTCGATTGCCGGACTGCACCTGCGCGACGTGCTGGCCGCAGTCGATGCACGGCACCCGGGCCTGATCCTGCGCTTCGGCGGTCACGCGATGGCGGCGGGCCTGTCGCTGGCAGCGGACAAGCTCGAGGCCTTCGCCGTGGCCCTGCGCGACGAGGTCAGCCGGCAGCTGCCGCCCGGCGCGCTGCGCGCGGAAATCGAGACCGACGGCGAACTGGCCGGCACGGACTTCGAACTCGAACTCGCCGAACTGCTGCGGCGCGCGATGCCCTGGGGGCAGCAGTTTCC
>CAZOUC010000176.1:0-1205 GCA_964582825.1 uncultured Enterobacteriaceae bacterium
CCCGGGCGTCGAGGAGCATGTGCACCCCCGCCCCCAGGGCCACGCCGCGCAGGGGCCGGTTGGAGACCTCCCCCGTGTCCAGGCTCAACACCAGCTTCCCCTGAACAGCGGCCATGGCGTCAAACGCCGGACGCCCCGGCAAAGGATTGCGCATCAGCACCTGGCCGTCGACCACGACGTTGACGACGTCCTGCTGGTCGGCGACGTAGACCAGGTGGGAGACCACATCGTACAGCGGTACCAGGCGCGGATCGTCGACGGAGACCTGGATCAGGTCGGCGCGCTTGCCGACCTCGAGCGAGCCCGTGCGCGCGCCCAGGCCGATCGCCTGCGCACCGCCGGCGGTCGCCATGCGCAGCACGGCCGGTGCCGGCAGGGCCGTCGGATCCATGGTGTCCACCTTCTGCAGGAAAGCAGCGAGGCGCATTTCTTCCCACATGTTCAGGTCGTTGTTGGAGGCGGCGCCGTCGGTACCCAGGCCGAGGCTCACGCCGGCCTCGAGCATGCGCGCCACCGGCGCCACGCCCGACGCGATCTTCATGTTCGAAGTCGGGTTGTGGATCGCGCCGATCGAACGCGCCGCCAGAATCGGCAGTTCGTCGTCCGTCGGCCAGATCACGTGGGCGGCGATGGTGTGGCCACGGAAGAAGTCGATCGCCTCGAGCTTGTGCACCGGCGTGGTCCCGAAACGCTCGCGGCTGTTGGCGATCTCGAACGGCGACTCGGACAGGTGGATGCTGACCGGCACGTCGAATTCCTCGGCCAGCTCGCGGGTGCGCGTCAGCAGTTCCGGCGTCAGCGTGTACAGTGCGTGGGGACCGAGCGCCGCGGTGATGCGCGGATTGCGACCCTGCCAGCGCCCGAGGAAGGCCCGCGCCAGAGCGAGGCCATCCTCGGCCGTCGCCGAATCCGGGCTCTTCTGGTTGATCACCGTCGCCGTGATCACGCCGCGCAGGCCGCAGCCCTCGACGACCTCGGCGATCGTGTCGGGGTAGTAGTACATGTCGACGAAGGTGGTCGTGCCGCCGCGGATCATCTCCAGGCAGGCGAGCTCGGTGCCGGTGCGCACGAAAGCCTCGTCGACGAAGCGCACCTCGGCCGGGAAGATGTACCGGTTGAGCCAGGTCATCAGCTCGAGGTCGTCGGCGACACCGCGCAGCAGGGTCATCGCCTGCTCGGGCTTGTCGACGCCGAGCATCACCAGC
>CAZOUC010000176.1:1215-5856 GCA_964582825.1 uncultured Enterobacteriaceae bacterium
CGGCGTCGATCTCTGCTCTCGGGCCGACCCCGACGATCGCGCCGTCGTCGACGGCGACGGCGCCGTCCGCCAGGACACGGTCGGCCGGATCCATCGTGACGACCAGGTCGCCGTACAGCAGCAGGTCGACGTCCCGCGGCTCGGCGAGCACCGGGGCGACCGCCAGCAGGCAGAACAGGATCGCCGGCAGGCTCGATCGAGGGACAGGGGGGATCACGGCGGCGGCACTCCGGGTAGACGGGAGTGCCGATTCTAGCAGCGTGGCCACGGTCCCGGGAAAAACGGCAATCCGCCACACTTTGCTGTCGACCCCTGTCATAAGCTGTTAAATTTCCGGTGATTTGTCGTCCACGGGTCTTCGAAGGGGAAATCCATGACCAACAGCAAGAACAAGGCGCTTGCCGTCTCCGTCCGCCTCGGCAGCCTGGCGCTCGCCGCCACCGTCAGCCTCGGCGCGGCAGCGCAGGAAACGGTGCTCGAGGAAACCATCGTCACCGCCCAGAAGCGCGAACAGAGCCTGCAGGACGTGCCGGTTGCGGTATCCGCCCTCGGCGGCGAATCGATCGACGACTTTCTCGCCGCCGGTGAGAACATCCGCGCCCTTTCCGGCCGCGTCCCGAGCCTGAACATCGAGTCCTCGAACGGCCGCGTTCTGCCGCGCTTCTACATCCGCGGCCTCGGCAACATCGACTTCGACGTCAACGCCGCCCAGCCGGTATCGATGGTGTTCGACGACATCGTGCTGGAAAACGGCGTCCTCAAGTCCGTTCCCCTGTTCGACATCGAGCGCGTCGAAGTGCTGAAGGGCCCCCAGGGCACCCTGTTCGGCCGCAACACGCCGGCCGGCATCGTCAAGATCGACTCGGTCAAGCCCGGCGAAGAGAACGAAGGCTACCTGCGCGGCGGCTACGGCAACCGCAGCACCTGGGGCCTGGAAGGCGCCGCCACCCAGGTCCTGAGCAACGAGATTTCCGCGCGCGTCGCCGTCAAGTACGAGGAGCGCAATAACTGGATCGACAACACCGTCACCGGGCCCGGCGACGACTTCGGCTCCTTCGAGGAAGTGGCCACGCGCCTGTTCGTGCGCTACGAGCCCTCCGAGACCTTCTCGGCGCTGGTCAAGTTCCACTCTTTCGAAATGGACGGCAGCCACCCGCAGGTCTTCTATGGCAACGCGCTGCGGCAGGGCTTCGAGGGCCTGCGCCCCGGCTTCGACGTCGAAGTCGCCAGCCATGACGGCAGCAGCAGCATGGATCTCAGCCACATGGGCGGCGCCCTGACCCTGACCTGGGATCTCGCCAACGGCATGACCCTGACCTCGATCACCGGCTACGACGAGGTGAACAACTTCCAGCGCGCCGACATCGACGGCGGCCTGATCGGCGGTCCGGAGGTGATCGGCGAGCTCGGCCGTCAGGCCTTCTTCGCCGTCGAATCCGGCGACGGCCTCGACGATCACCACCAGCTCACCCAGGAACTGCGCCTGTCCGGCGACAGCGGCGACCTGTTCTACCAGGTGGGCCTGTACTTCTTCGACGAGGCGATCACCGTGCGCAGCAACAACTTCGCGCCGGTCACCGAGGACATCGCCAAGCAGGACACGCTGTCCTACGCGGCCTTCGGCCAGATCGAATACCCGCTCGCGGACGCCACCACCCTGACGGCCGGCCTGCGCTTCACCGTCGACGACAAGGAACTGGACGCGATCCCGGGTATCAACTCCAGCGCCTTCCCGGACCGCATCAGCGCCGACGACGAGTACTTCAACTGGGACATCGCCCTGACGCACCAGCTCAACGACGACGTCAGCATCTACGGCCGTGCCGGCTCCGCCTCGCGCGGCCCGGTGACCCTGGGTCGCTTCGGCTTCGTGAGCCGCGCCGACACCGAGACCCTGACCTCGATCGAGGCCGGTATCAAGGCACGCCTGATGGACGGCAAGGCACGCTGGAACACGACGGTCTACTACTACGAGATCGAGGACCAGCAGCTGACCGCCACCGGCGGCGTCGCCAACGTCAACCAACTGCTCAATGCCGACAACACGATCGGCCAGGGGCTCGAGACCGAACTCGAACTGCTGCCGATCGACAACCTGCTGATCACGGCCAATCTGAGCTGGAACGACACGGAAATCGACGACAGCAGCCTCAAGGACGACGCCTGCGGCTCGACCCCGTCCTGCACCCTGCTCGACCCGATCGTCGGCATGCGCATGGGGCCCTTCGGGCCGGTTACCGAGGTGTCGATCGACGGCAATCCGCTGCCGCGCGCGCCCGAGTGGCTCGGCAACATCGCCGTGCAGTACAGCATTCCGATGAGCTGGGGCAGCCTGTACTTCAACACCGACTGGAACTATCGCGACAAGTCCAACCTGTTCCTGCACGAGTCGGTCGAGTTCGTCGCCGAGGAGCGCTGGATCGGCGGCGTGCGCGTCGGCATCAAGGACAGCGAGGAAGTACTGGACCTGGCCCTGGTCGGCCGCAACATCACCGACGAAGTCGTGGTCGATGGCGCCCTGAACTTCCTGAACCTGACGGCCTTCGTCAACGAGCCGGAATTCTGGGGACTCGAAGCCACCTACCGCTGGTAACATGAGACCAGCGCGGCACGGGGGCCTACGGGCCCCCGTTTCGTGTCGGAGGATGGATTCATGGCGACCAAGCACATCAATGCCGAACCGGGCGACATCGCAGCGACGGTGCTGATGCCCGGCGATCCGCTGCGGGCGCAGTACATCGCCGAGACCTATCTCGACGAGCCGCGGCGGGTCAACGATGTCCGCAACATGTGGGCCTATACCGGCCGCCACCGGGGCCAGCTGCTGACCGTGTTTCCGCACGGCATGGGCATCCCCTCCTGCTCGATCTACTGCCAGGAACTGGTCGAGAGCTACGGCGTGCGTCGCCTGATCCGGGTCGGCAGCTGCGGCTCCGTGCGTCCGGAGATCCGCCTGCGCGACGTCGTGATCGGCATGGGAGCCTGCACCGACTCCAAGGTCAACCGGATGCGTTTCGGCGACCACGACTTCGCGCCGATCGCCGATTTCGAGCTGCTGCGCCGGGTTGTCGAGGTGGCCGAAGCGCGCGGCCTGCGCCATCACGTCGGCAACCTGTTCAGTGCCGACCTGTTCTATACCCCGCAACCGGAGCTGTTCGCGCGCATGGCGCAGTTCGGCATCGTCGGTGTCGAGATGGAGGCCGCCGGCATCTACGCGATCGCCGCCGAGCACGGCGTGCAGGCGCTGGCGATCTGCACCGTCAGCGACGACATCGTCGGCGGTGAACACCTGAGCAGCGAGGAGCGCCAGAACAGCTTCGATGACATGATCCAGCTGGCGCTCGCGACGGTGGCCGACGGTCCGGACGCGTGAACGCCCGGACGCCGGTGTACCAGACCGGATTCTCCCGCGGGGTACCGGTCGACCAGGTCGGCGTCGAAGAGCGCGTCAGGCGCCTGCAGTCGCGCAGCATCAAGAAGGCCAGCAAGCTGCAGGCGCTGCAACTGGCCCTGTCGATGCTCGACCTGACCACGCTCGAAGGTCAGGACACACCGGGCAAGGTGCGCCAGCTGTGCCAGAAAGCGCGCCACCTGCACGACGAGTTCCCCGGATTGCCGACGGTCGCCGCAGTCTGCGTGTACCCGACCATGATCGCCACGGCGCGGTCGGCTCTGGAAGGCAGCGGCATCGCCGTGGCCTCGGTCGCCACCGCCTTCCCCAGCGGTCAGGCACCGTTCGCGCAGCGCCTGGCGGACACCCGCTTCGCGGTCGACGAGGGTGCCGACGAGATCGACATGGTGATCTCGCGCGGCGCCTTCCTGGCCGGCGACTACGCGCGCGTGTTCGACGAGATTGCCGCCGTCAAGGACGCCTGCGGCGAGGCGCACCTGAAAGTGATTCTCGAGACCGGCGAGCTCGGCAGCCTGGACCGGGTCCGCCAGGCCAGCGACCTGGCGATGCACGCGGGCGCGGATTTCATCAAGACCTCGACCGGCAAGATACAGCCGGCGGCGACCCTGCCGGTCACCCTGGTGATGCTGCACGCGATCCGCGACTTCTACCGGCGAACGGGTCGCCGGGTCGGCATGAAGCCGGCCGGCGGCATCAGCAAGGCAAAGCTGGCGATCCAGTACCTGGTCATGGTGCACGAGACCCTGGGCCAGCACTGGCTCGACCCGGCACTGTTCCGCTTCGGCGCCAGCAGCCTGGCCAACGACCTGCTGATGCAGATCGTCAAGCAGCGCAGCGGGATCTACCAATCAATGGACTATTTCTCCAGGGACTGAGCGGTGAGCAACGAGCAGGGCTTCGCGGACATCTGGACATACGACCCGGCGCCGGAAAGCCGGGACCACGTTCGCCTGGACGGCCGCTATGGCCTGTTCATCGACGGCGAGTTCGTCGAGGCCGCTGACGGCCGGCGTTTCGCGACCGTCAACCCGGCGACCGGAGACGCGTTGGCCGAGGTGGCCGCCGCTGATGCCGCCGACGTCGACCGCGCCGTGCAGGCGGCGCGCCGGGCCGCACCGACCTGGCGCCGTATCCGTGCGGCCGAG
This sequence comes from uncultured Enterobacteriaceae bacterium, assembly GCA_964582825.1. Classification (GTDB taxonomy): domain Bacteria; phylum Pseudomonadota; class Gammaproteobacteria; order Pseudomonadales; family UBA5518; genus CAZOUC01. Next base: position 5,773 of record CAZOUC010000176.1, read on the forward strand.
CGCGGCAAGTTCCTGTTCCGCATCGCGCGCATGATTCAGGAACGCGCCCGTGAATTCGCCGTCATCGAATCCATGGACGGCGGC
>CAZOUC010000177.1:0-465 GCA_964582825.1 uncultured Enterobacteriaceae bacterium
GGCGATCATGAGCTGCGCCGCCAGCAACGCGAGGGCTATCACCGCCACGGGCAGCAACCACCGCAGCCAATCCGGTCGTCTTGCGTTCATTGCCGCCGCCCGTTACCGGCTCGAGCCGGCGCCGGCGATGCCGTTCAGAGCCTGCTCCAGCGCGGCCACGCTGCGATCCGGCTCGTGCAGCTTGTCGAAGCCGAACAGGCCGATGCGGAAACTGCGGAACCAGTCGGGCTCGTCGCACTGCAGAGGCACACCGGCGGCAATCTGCAGGCCCTGCTCGACGAAGCGGCTGCCGTTCTGCAGCGCCGGATCGTCGGTGTAGCAGACGACGACTCCCGGCGCCTGGAAGCCCTCGGCAGCGACGCTGACGAATCCACGCCCGGACAGCAGGGTCCGCACGCGGCGCCCGAGTTCCCACTGCTCGTCCTGCAGGCGCGCCAGGCCGTATCGTTCGGCCTCCTGGACGGC
>CAZOUC010000177.1:475-1192 GCA_964582825.1 uncultured Enterobacteriaceae bacterium
GCGTCGGTCGGCAGCGTCGCGTGGTAGGCGTGGCCGCCGTCCTCGTAGGCGCGCATGATGCCGTGCCAGCGCTTGAGATCCACCGCGAAACTGCTGCTGCCGGTATCCTGCATGGCGTCGACTGCACGCTGCGAGAGCATCACCAGGCCACTGCACGGCGACGCGCTCCAGCCTTTCTGCGGTGCCGAGATCAGTATGTCGACGCCGAGGGCGCGCATGTCGACCCACAGCGCGCCCGACGCGATGCAGTCGAGCACCAGCAGGCCGCCGACGGCGTGCGTGGCCTCGGCCAGGCCCTGCACGTAATCGTCGGGGAGGATCAGCCCGGCCGAGGTTTCGACGTGCGGCGCGAACACCACCGCGGGCCGCTCGGCCTCGATCCGCGCCCGGGCTTCGTCGAGTGGCACCGGCGTGAACGGCGCGTAGCGCTTCCCGTGCTGCAGCGCCGCTTTCAGGACGGTGTGCGAGGTGGCGATGCGGCCCTGTTCCAGGATCTGCGTCCAGCGGTAGCTGAACCAGCCGTTGCGCACCACGAGGACGTGCCGGTCGGCCGCGAACTGGCGGGCCACGGCTTCCATCGCGCAGGTGCCACCGCCCGGAACGACGACCACGGCGTCGGCGCGGTAGACGGCCTTCAGCGAGACCGAGATGTCCTGCATGACCTGCTGGAAGGCCTGCGACATGTGGTTCAGGGAGCGATCGGTGAAGACGACGGAG
>CAZOUC010000177.1:1202-5854 GCA_964582825.1 uncultured Enterobacteriaceae bacterium
GGAGTATTCGAGCAGGCCGTCGGGGTCGACGTCTGGCAGCAGCGCGGTCATGGTGCGGAGTTCCTTGCGTCCGGTTCAGAGTTGGCGGTCGAGCAGCATGCGCTCGAAGCGCTGCAGGCGTTCGTCGCTGACGTCGCGCGATGCCACGTAGTCGACGTGTTCCGCCGGTCCCTTGCCCGGATCCAGGCGAATCGCCCACAACGGCTCGATCTCGTTCGGGACGATAGAGTATCGCATGTCGATCACCCGCAGCGGGTCGTCCGGGTGCAGGGCCAGGTAATCGTTGGAAAACCACTGGAAGCGGGCGACGTCCCTGGCCTGCTGGCTGGCGGGATCGAGCCAGGCCAGATCACGCGCCGGGTCGAGTCGCGGCACCGATTCGCCCGGGAAGAAGCGCAGGGCACGTCCGGCCCGTACCGTGTCCACGTAAAAGCGGCCGTCCGCCTCGTAGACGATCTTCCACAGCACGATGTTGGCGAAGCTGGGCTTGGCCTCGATGCGCGTCGGCTCGTGCCCGCGTGCGCGCGCCTGCTCCAGGCCCTCCGCCACGGCGCGCTCGCGCTGGATCAGCCCCAGGCCCGGATACACCAGCGCCCAGGCCAGCGCGCAGGCGACTGCGGCACGGCGGCGCCGCCACAGGGCCCAGGCGAGGCAGGCCAGCAGCGGCACGGTGTACAGCGGGTCGATCACCGACACCAGGTTCCAGGCGAACCGTTCGTTGGTAAACGGCCACAGCAGCATCGTGCCGTAACTCGTGCAGGCATCGAGCAGGCCGTGCGTCGCGTAGCCGAGGGTGCAGAACAGCCAGGTCTCGCGGAAGCCGAGCCAGCGCCTCGCGAACAGCGCGTGTACCACCATCGCGACGATAAAGCCGCCGACCGGAATGAAGATCAGCGCGTGTGTGAATTGACGGTGGTACTCGAGGAACAGCAGCGGGTCCTCGCTGGAGCGGATCAGCACGTCCAGGTCGGGAGCCATGCCGCCGAGCGCACCGACCACGGCGGCCGCTCGCAGCTTGCGGCCGCGGGCGGCGGATTGCGCGGCCGCGGCGCCGAGTGCTGCCTGGCTGACCGGATCCATCAGTCGCTGACTTGCGTGGTCAGCGCGACTCGACCGCAGCGGGACGCTTGCGTATCCTTGCCGCACGGATCGTTGGTGGAGTTCCACATGTCCCAGCTGACTCGCCTAGTGATGGTCATGATCGCCGGCATCGCCATCACCGCCGAAGCGGAGATCCGCTTCAAGGCGACCGAAGTGGCGCCGGGTCTGACGATGCTGTCCGGCGAGGGCGGTTTCGCCGGCGGCAATCTCGGCCTGCTCACCGGCGACGACGCCACCGTGCTGATTGACGACGGTCTCGAGGACCTCGCCGCCACGACCCTCGCCGCCATCGAGGCCCGGACGGACCGACCGGTGGACTTCGTCATCAACACGCACGTCCACGACGACCACATCGGCGGTAACGCGGCCCTCCACGAGCGCGGCGCCCGGGTGCTTGCCCACGACAAGCTGCGGGCGAGGATGGTCGCCGACGGCAAGCCGCCCGAAGCGCTGCCGGAGATTACATTCAGTCACGCCGTCAACCTGTACCTCAACGACCACCGTATCAACGTCTTTCACCTGCCCGATGCGCACACCGACGGCGATGCCGTGATCCACTTTCCCACCCTGAGGGTGCTCCACGCCGGCGACCTGCTGTTCAACGGCCTGTTTCCGTTCATCGACCTCGATCGCGGCGGTTCGGTCGACGGCTACATCGCCGCGCAGCAGCGCATCCTGGCGACCATCGACGACGATACGCGGATCATCGCCGGGCACGGCCCGTTGGCAAGCCGCGCCGACCTGCAACGTGCCGTCGACATGCTCGTCGACGCGCGGGACTGTGTACAGGCCCTCGTCGACGAGGGACGCACTCTCGAAGAGGTGCAGGCCGCCAAACCCCTGGCCGACTACCACGACGACTGGAACTGGGGCTTCATCACCACCGAACGGATGACGGAAACCCTGTACCGCGACCTCAGCGCCGACGACTGAGCGCAGTCAGAATTCGAAGCGGTTGCACGGCTCGTCCGCGCTGACCCGTCCCCATTGTCCCACGGCATCGTCGGCCTGCAGGCGCGCGACGGTGTGGTCGTCGAGCGCCGTGTTGGCGAGAAAACGCTCGCCACCTTCCAGCGACCCCAGCACGATGCCCCGCGTCGGACCGTTGCGGTCGTAGCAGACCGTACAGGCCTCGATGCGCCCGCGGCCCGCGGGCTGCGCGGCCAGGGCTCGTGGCGCGTGCTCCGAGTCCAGCCGGCGTTGCTCGTGCCAGAGATCCTGCGCCTGCCACGGCACCGCGCCCGGTTCGCGTGCGTAGACACCGACCGAGTGCTTGGTCATGTAATACCCGACGGCCGTGACCATGCCGCTGCCGCCCGCACCACGCAGGCGCTCGGTCAGCTCGGCGATCGCGTGCAGCGAGTAGTTGTTGCCGGGCCCGCCGAAAAACGGCAGGCCGCCCGTTACCGTGAGGCCGCGTCGGTCGTCGGTGGCGACACCGAGCGCGTCGCAGGCCAGCTCCACGGCCGACGGAAAGCAGCTGTACACGTCGAAACAATCCAGCTCGTCGATGTCGAGACCAGCCTGCTGCAACGCCGAACGACCGGCCGCCGCGAGCGCCGGCGACGCGTCGAGCCGCGGCCGCGTGCTGACCCACCAGGGATCGTCCAGGTCCGCGCAGCCGCGCAGGTATACCCAGCGCGACTCGTCGATACCGAGTTCACGAGCGGCGCGCGGCGTCGTCATCAGCACGGCGGCGGCCATGTCCACCGCCAGCAGCGCATTCATCAAGCGGGTGTAGGGAAACCCGACCAGGCGGTTGCGTTCGGACACCGCGCTGATGTCTTCGGCCGAGTAGGCTTGCCGCTTCCAGGCGTGGCTGTTTTCGGCCGCGACCGCGCTCAGTCGGCTGCACAGCGCGCCGAGCGCGTGCCGCTGCGTGGCGACGTCGCGTCCGAGGCGGTGCCGGATCGCACTCTCGAACAGGGGATAGGTATTGACCGGCTCGAACAGACCGTGCGCGTTCTCCAGCTCCGTGGTGCCCGGATTGCAGTTGCCGATCAGACGCGGCCGGGAGCCGGGATCGCCCGCCCAGGGCGCCAGGTCCCTGCCCTCGCCGAGCGCGGCGAAGAAGGTCGCCATCAGCTCGGCCCCGCACAACAGGACCACGCGGTGCTCACCGCGCGCCAGCCGCCCTGCCATCTCGTTGACCAGCAGCTGGGGCGTGTTGCCGCCAACGTCGGCCGTCTGGTAACTCGCGAGATCGTCGACGCCAAGGCGCCTTGCCACGGTCAGACCGGGATCGATCGGCATCATCCGGGCGGTGTCCGGAATGGCGTCGGCGATGAATCGAACGGTCGCGATCGCGTCGATCGCCGAGGCCGATACCGCCGCGGCGTCGAGCGCTGCGCGCGCGACCGCTTCCAGCGCATCAAGCGGGGTACGTGACGGATCGGTGTCGCGGAATGTCTGCTGGGCCGAACTGACGAGAATCGGCGCGTCGTCGTGCATGGCATGCTCCCGGATACTTCGTTCCTGGCCGGCGCGGGCCGGGGTGCATGGTAGCCGATTCTCAGCCGAAGTCCGACGGGGCGGCGCTGTCACCGTAAGCGGGTCGGATTCCAGAGCAGGAAAAGGTGGTGGCCCACCAACCACTCCGGAGAGTGATCAGTGGGCCACCTAGGGGGACCGGTAAGGTCGATTCAGAACTGGGGCAGCAGGACGCTGTCGATGATCCAGACGATGCCGTTGTTCACCTGCACGCCCTGGCAGGCGACCTGTGCCTGGTTGACGTGCGGGGCGCCGTTGCGGAAGTTCAGCGTGACTTCCTGGCCCTGCAGCGTGTCGGCCAGGGTCGGACTGAAGAACTTGCGCGGATCGGCCTTGCCGGGCGTCACGTGGTAAGTCAGCACCTGGGTCAGGACGTCGGTGTCGGCAAGAATCTCGTCGAGCAGCGGGGCCGGGACGTTGCCGAAGGCGGTATCCGTCGGCGCGTAGACGGTTGCTTCTTCAACGGTCGCGAGCGTATCGACGAGCCCTGCCACCGTGACCGCGGTCACCAGCGTGCTCAACTCGGGCGTCGCGATGGCGGCGTCGACGATCGATCCATCGAAGCGGACGAGATCGGTTTCGACGCACTGGTAGAACGGTCCGTTGAAGGCGCTGGCCTGCTGGGTACCGAGGCCAAAGGCAGCCGTAGCGGCAGCGGCCATCGCCAGTTTACGAATCGACATGTTGAGGTTCTCCTTGTTACGTGTGTTCGGTGTGCTTGCTGGACTTGGCGTTTCCGCCTTCGGCTTACCGACAACCGGAACCGATGCGCGGTCTCCGCTCAAATACCTCAGCAATTACGGGCAGGCACGTGCAACGGTTCACCGTTCGACTGATCCGGACCTGACTCCCTGATGCGGCGGCAACGTGAATGGGAATGTGACCGGCGGACGAAGCCGTCAGCCGGATCGTTCGTCCGACGGCGCAGACGCGCCGTTCAGCCGTTCGGCATCGTGACGCAGGCGCTCGACGAGCCGCTGCCGGTCAGCGGGCGCCTCGACGGTGCGCTCGCCGATGTGGGTGGGTACCGGCCGGCGGTCCAGCCAGAACAGGCCGCTGCC